>JAZQVK010000134.1:0-3004 GCA_045631765.1 Eubacteriales bacterium | reverse complement strand
GCCGCGCTGTTTACAGAGTTTGACGCGACCAGCGGCTATTTTCAAAGCAAAAGCCCACTTCACACAGCCTACCTGTGGGTGGTGGCCATCTCGATCCTACTGTTTTTCATTCTGGCTATTCTCTGCCGCAAGGATTTTCCTGCCCCCTCGCTGCGCGGCAGCCTGAGCGTTCTGTTCTCGGGTGCCTTCTTTTTGGTCACGATGGCGGTTGCCGCCATCTCCGGCTTTCTCTCGGTTCCCGCCGCACCGGCCGGCCTTGCAAAATTCTTTTGCATGATCTCGGCTATCGGCGCTTTGATCTCACTGATCTATTTTGGGATCTTCTTCCGCCGTGATGAGGCGCAAGGGCTGCGCCACGCGCTGCTGGGGCTGGCACCCGCCTTCTTTGCCCTGTTTACGGCCATTCTTCTGTATTTTGACCGCACCGTCCACATGAACGAGCCACCCAAGCTACTGCATCTTTCTGCCTTTTTGCTGCTCGCCTGCTTTTTTATCGGTGAAGCGCGCGCGTTGCTTGGCCAGCCCTGCAAGCCGCTGTATTATTTTACCACGGCCACGGCGCTGCTGCTGTGCGCTACGGCCTCGGTGCCCAATCTGCTTTACAACCTACTTCGAGGCCAGGTGCTGGTCTTGACCACGGTCTATGATTTCGTGCTGCTGGCCGGCACCTTGTATCTTTTGGCGCGCCTGCTACAGATCCTGCCCTACGAGCTGCCTGCGGTACACCAAATGGTGCAGCATTTTCTGAACACGGCAGCCGAGACCGCTGACGAGGAGACCGAGGAAAGCGAGAGTGCTGAGCCGCTTGAGGCATTGCTCACCGAAGAGGAAGCACCCACACAAGAAAACGAATAAAAAGAACGCCGGCCTCAGCGCCGGCGTTTCTCGAAAAGGAAGCGCATATGAAAAAAATCCTGATCATTGACGGCAACAGTATTCTCAACCGCGCCTTTTTTGGCATTCGCGCCATGACGACCAGCAAGGATGGCCGCTTTACCAACGCCATCTACGGTCTGGTGAATATCCTGCACCGCGAATTAGAGTCGCTGCGGCCGGATTATGCCGCCATCGCCTTTGATCTGCGCGCCCCCACCTTCCGCCACAAGATGTACGAGCCCTACAAGGCCAACCGCCACGGCATGCCGGAGGAGCTTCGCTCGCAGGTAGACGATGCCAAGCTCTGTGCCGAGCATATGGGGCTTTGCCGCTTAGAATTAGAGGGCTACGAGGCTGACGATATTCTGGGCACGGTATCCGCCATGACGATGGCAGACCCCGACCTGCACGCCTACGTCCTTTCCGGTGACCGTGACCTGTTACAGCTGATCTCACCGCAGGTCAGCGTGCTGCTGGCCGGCAACGCAGAGACCGCCTGCATGGATCGCGACGCCTTTTTTGCCAAGTACGGCGTAGAGCCGGAGCAGTTTGTGGACGTGAAGGCGCTGATGGGCGACTCCTCGGATAACATTCCCGGCGTGCCGGGCGTGGGTGAAAAGACAGCCTTCCGCCTGATTGCCGAGCACGGCTCGCTGGATGCCGTGTACGCGCATCTTGACGCGCCGGATATCACCAAGGGTCTGCGCGCCAAGCTGGAGGCCGGGCGTGAGATGGCCTACATCTCCAAAACCTTGGTTACCATCCTGCGGGATGCGCCGATCGGCAAATCACTTGCCGACCTTGCCTACCGCGGTATGGACCGCGCCGCGCTGCGCGAAAAATTCGTAGAACTGGAGTTCTCTGCCCTGATCCGCCGCTTTGGGCTTGACCGGGTAGAGGAGCCGGCCGAGGAGACGGCAGAGGAAGCAGCCCCGGTCTGCACCGATACCGTATGCTACCACCCGGCCACGGCCGCCGATATTCTTTCCGCCGCTAAAGCGGCAAGCGAAATTTCAGTCTGCTTTTCTGCCGAGAGCCTCTATATAAATATAAAGGAAGAAAACTTCCTCTATAACGGTGACCTTGCAGCCCTTGCGCCGCTGTTTGACGGCACGCGTACCCTGCTGACGTATGACGGCAAGGCGCTTTATCACGCCCTGCGCGCCCACGGCGTTTCGCTTGACGGCGTGCCGGAGGACGTGATGCTGTACGCCTACGCCGTGGATGCGGCCGGCGGTGCGCCCACGCCCGCCTCGCTTTGCACGGTCTACCTTGGCAGCACGCCAAGTGAGGGTGAGCCCTACGCCCATCTGCTGCCTGCCCTGCGCCTGGCGCTTGGCAAGCGGGTAGAGGAGGTAGGTGCCACGGCGCTTTTGCGCGAGATCGAGCTGCCGCTTGCCATGCTGCTGGCAAGGATCGAGGCAACCGGCTTTAAGCTTGACCGCGCCGGCATGGAGACCTTCCGCGCCCAGTTAGAAAGCGCCATGAACAACCTGACCGACGAGATCTACCACATGGCGGGTGAGGAATTCAATATCAATTCCCCCAAGCAGCTCGGGCACATCCTGTTCGAGAAGCTGGGTCTGCCGGCCGAGAAAAAGACGAAAAGCGGCTATTCGACCGACGTAGAGGTGCTCAACCATCTACGCCGTATTCACCCGATCGTTGGTCTGATCCTTGATTACCGCCAGATCGCCAAGCTGTACGCAACCTACGCCGTTGGCCTTTTGCGCGTGGTGGATGAACACGACCGCATCCACACCGATTTCAAGCAGGCGCTCACGGCCACCGGCCGCCTTTCGTCTGCCGAGCCGAATTTGCAGAACATTCCCATCCGCACAGAGCTGGGGCGTGAGATGCGCCGCTATTTCATCCCGGAGAACGAGAATTACGTGCTGGTGGATGCCGACTATTCGCAGATCGAGCTGCGCCTTTTGGCGCACATGGCCGGGGATGCCGTGATGATCGAGGCTTTCCGCTCCGGCGTGGATATTCACACCACCACGGCGGCGGCCGTATTTGGTCTTTCACCCCAAGAGGTGACAGACGATCTGCGCAAGCGCGCCAAGGCGGTGAACTTTGGTATCGTATACGGCATCAGCGCCTTTTCGCTGGCGGGCGACCTGGG
>JAZQVK010000133.1:0-5510 GCA_045631765.1 Eubacteriales bacterium | reverse complement strand
TTTGCATCCCAACACCAATCTCCGTCAAGAAATACACTATTCGGTAAATCCTGTTTGAGCTGTTGGCACACAGTTGTTTTTCCAACTCCCATAGTGCCACCAATCATATATAAAGTTTTCATCATTCACACCTACAAATTCAAGTTTATCGATTAGTTAGATTATACCATAAAAACGGCAAAAAGTAAATAGGACGGCTCAATTCTTTACAAATTGAACCGCCCTTTTTGATTAGAGCAAATCGTGATTGATTGTGCATAGTGATATTGCTTTGCAGTGATATTACTCGCTTCGCTCGCAGTGGTATTGTTCGCAAATTTGCTTTGCAAATTATGCTTACAGTGATATTATATTCGCCCCCAAAACTCGCGAAGCGAATATCACTCGGTATAAGCCGAATATCACTGCGTAGCAATATCACTCGCCGCAGGCGAATATAACTACACCTCAGTTCGTCCAAGAGATAACAAAAACGCCCCGCATATGCGGAGCGTTTTTGCAGATTTCGACCTTCGGTCGAAATTATCTCTTGGAGAACTGAGGTGCACGACGTGCAGCCTTCAGACCGTACTTCTTTCTTTCCTTCATACGAGGGTCACGAGTCAGGAAGCCGGCTGCCTTCAGAGCGGGCTTGTTAGCCTCGTCTGCTACGAGCAGTGCGCGGGCTACGCCATGACGGATAGCACCTGCCTGGCCGGACAGACCGCCGCCCTTTACGTTAGCAACGATATCAAACTTACCCTCGTTACCGGTTACGCCGAAGGGCTGATTAACGATCAGGTTCAGGGTCTCGAGACCAAAATACTCATCAATGCTCTTGCCATTGATGGTGATAGCACCCGTGCCGGGATACAGACGAACGCGGGCAACGGACTTCTTTCTTCTGCCGGTGCCGTAGAAATACGGCTTTGCGCTAGTATACATCTTCTCTTTCTCCCTTCAATCAGTCGATCACGGTGGGCTGCTGAGCCTGCTGGTTGTGCGTTTCGCCTGCATAAACCTTCAGGCGGGTGATAGCCTTGGCACCGAGCTTGTTGTGGGGGAGCATACCCTTCACAGCGAGGTTCATTGCCAGCTCCGGCTTCGTTGCCATCAGGGTCTTGTACTGAACGGACTTCAGACCGCCGATGTAACCGGAATGGTGGTGGTAGTACTTCTGCTCCAGCTTCTTGCCGGTCAGAACGGCCTTGGCGGCATTGATGATGATCACATACTCGCCACAGTCTACGTGCGGGGTGTACTCAGGTCTGTGCTTGCCTGCAAGGATGGTAGCGGCGGCAACAGCGGTCTTGCCAAGCGGCTTGCCTGCTGCATCGATTACATACCACTTGCGGGAAACAGTCTCTGCTTTTGCCATAAAAGTGGACATGATTTCTTCCTCCAAAATTTTTCTGATGGGCGCAATTCACCCATCGCTCCGTTTAACGAACGGTGATATTATAACAAATCCCTTTTCACTTGTCAAGGGGTTTTTGAAAGAATTTTTGAAGAATTTAATTTAGCACAAACCGATCTCTTTTTTTCTCTCGTTTTCTCTCGTTTTCTTTCGTTTCCTCAAAAGTGGGGATGTCAAAAATTTTTATATTTTTTTGTGCAATATGCTGATTTTTTGAAAAAACTGCGCCTTAGAGGCCTTTTCTCAGGTCAAGCGTGATGCTTTCCTTCTCGGTTTCCAGCTGGCGGAGCTTGATGCCGGCCGAGCGCAGCATGCGCTTAGAGATCAGCGTGTTCGGCTGGTTGGCGTATTTATCCGAAAGATAAATAACCTCCTTGATGCCGGACTGGATAATGGCCTTGGCACATTCGTTACAGGGGAACAGGGCTACGTACAGCCGCGTACCCTCTACGTTGCGGCCGCGGGCGTTGAGAATGGCATTCAGCTCGGCATGCACGACGTAGCCGTACTTGGTATCCTCTGTTTTTTCCGCGCTACGCGACCAGGGGTATTCATCATCCGAGCAGCCGTAGGGAAAGCCGTTATAGCCGGTGGAAACGATGCGGTTTCCATCATCCACGATGCAGGCGCCAACCTGCGTATTGGGGTCCTTACTGCGCTCTGCCGCCAAGAGAGCTACCCCCATAAAATATTCATCCCAGGATATGTAGTCTTGTCTTTTCATAGTCTCTCCTTCTTGCGCAAGCGCTGTTTATTACCTTTATTATAACAGCCTTGCTTTGTGCTTGCAAGTCTTTTTCTTCTTTTTATGAAAAACCTACTTGATTTTTGATAGGGGCAATGCTATAATGAGCAAAAAAATACACGCTATGAGGTGACCTATGCCACTGAAGCAAGCAAAATTTATTGAGATCCCCCGCCCCTTTGACCGCACCTATAAGCAAGAGGATCCTACACCGCTTTTTAGAAAGACCTTTTTCGTGAAAGAGGGGCTGCAAAGCGCGACCCTTTCGGTTTGCGGCCTGGGCTACGGCCTCTATTTTTTGAACGGCGAGCGCGTAACGGGCGACCTGTTTATCGCCCCGGTCAGCAACTATGACAAGACGCTGTGGTACACGAGCTACGAGGTTGGCAACCGGCTGCACGAGGGAGAAAACCTATTGGCCGCTATGCTCGGCAACGGGTTTTATAATGAAGCGCACCAGTCCACCTGGGAGAACCATCTTGCCCCGTGGCGCGACAACCTGAAGCTGCTGCTCTGCCTCGCGCTGACCTATGCCGACGGTACCGAATACGTATACAGCGATGAAAGCTGGAAATGCGATTTCACCAGCTCGCCCATCCGCTTTCATCACCTGCGCTGTGGCGAGGTGCATGACCTGCGCCTGCCGCACGACTGGATGAACACAGACTATAACGATGCCGATTGGGTGCATGCCATCTATTCAAAAAAGGTGCCCGGCGGCGTTTTGCGCGAATGCAAGTGCCAGCCGATCAGAGAGCGGCGCGAATACGCGCCCGTCTCCTGCTTCCAAAATGCAGACGGGCATTGGTTGCTGGACTTTGGCCAAAACATGTCCGGCTATCTGCGCGTGCGCCTCTGCCAGCCGGCGGGCGACCGCATCACCATCCGCTATGCGGAGCGGCTATTTGCCGACGGGCGACGGGATGATAACGGGGTGGAATATTCCCGCTACTATCCGGAATCCCCCTTTCAAACGGACGCCTTCATCTGCAACGGCGAGGAACGCGTATGGCAGCCCTGCTTTGTCTACCACGGCTTCCGCTACGCTATCATTGACGGGCTGCGAGAGAAGCCTGTCATGGAGAATTACCGGGCGATCTTTGTCTGCCAGGCAGTAGATGAGATCGGGCATTTTTCCTGCTCGGATGAGATGATCAACCGGCTGAACCACATGGGCAGAATGTCTACCCTTTCCAACCTGTTCTACATGGTGACCGACTGCCCCACGCGTGAAAAATTCGGCTGGTGCAACGATGCCCGTGCCTCGACCGAGCAGATGCTGCAAAACTTTGATATTGTACCCCTGTATCGCAAGTGGATACAGGATATGTATGATGCCATGCGTGAGGACGGTGCTCTGCCAGGCATCGTGCCCACGCCCGGCTGGGGCTACGAATGGGGGCACGGCCCGCTTTGCGACAGCGTGCTGTTTGAGCTGCCCTACAAGATCTACCGATATTTTGACGATGACAGCCTGCTGCGTGCGTCTCTGCCCTACTTCAAGCGGTATCTGGCCTTTGCTTCCTCGCATGCCGATGAGAATGGGCTGATCGGCTTTGGCCTTTCTGACTGGGCAGGCCCGTTCTCCGAGGAGAATGACGGCTCGCCCCTGCTCTTTACCGACAGCATGCTGGTGATGGAGTTTTACCGCATCGCCGCCCGTGCGGCCGCCATCTGCGGCGACACGGAAGGTGAGCAGGCATTCTCTTGCCGCGCACGCGAGCTGGAGACAGCCATCAGGCACGCCTACTACGATGCACAAAGCGGCCGCTGCCTGGTAGAGGAGCAAACGGCGGTGGCCATGATGATCGTAAATCGCGTCTATGACCGCCTTGCCCCGCTGGCCGCGCAGCTGAAGGCGCTGGTTGAGCAGCGCGATTTCCACCATCATTGCGGCATGCTGGGCATGCAGTATCTCTTCTTTGCGCTGAACGAATGTGGGTTAGAAGAATACGCCTACCGCATCGTCACAGCCAAGGGTAGACCATCCTACGGTGAATGGATCGACAACGATGCCACCACCATGTGGGAGATGTGGCATACGGGCGAATCGAAAAATCACCATATGTATTCGGGCGTGCTTGGCTGGTTTAACAGAACCATTGCAGGCCTGAACCTGCACCCCGAGAAGAACGCCTACCGCGATGCCCAGATCAAGCCCGTCTTTCTCTCTGCCCTTGACCATTGCACGGCAGACTACGAGACGGCCGCCGGCCACTTTGCCATTCATTGGCAGCGCCAAGGGGCTGGCCTGATAGCCTTAGAGGTAACGGTGCCGGCAGGCGCCACCGCCGGCCTTTGCTTGAACGGCTATACCCTGGAGGATGGCAGCGGCTATTGTCAGCTCAGCGCCGGCGAAAACCACTTTCTGTGTAAACGAGCTTAAAAACCAGATCTGTGCGGCTGGTAGATACTGGCCGCACAGGCGATTGCTTTTTCACTTTTTAAGAATTGTTTACAGGCGGGCTATTGACAAGATGGCACTTTTGTGCTATAAATAGTACGGAAATACCGAAAGAAAGGAGACGAACGTTGAAGGTACTGAAATCTATGCTGGCCTCTATCTGGATGGCGGCCATCATCTATTCGATTTTGTTTATCGCTGCCATTCCGGTGCTTTGCATCAGCGCGGGCAAGAACATCCTTCTTATGGTCCTTTCTATCGTGATCATAGCGATCGGTCTCCCCTTCATACCGCTGGTATGGATCCAATTTTCCAAGCTGATCTCACTGCGCGGCATTACCGCCGCCATTGAGGAAGAAAAGATCTATTCGGTTGACGAGCTGACAAAGCGCTTGCACATCTCGCGCCGCCGTGCCTGCCGCCGCATACGCCGCATCCTGCGCCGCCGCATTTTGCGTGAATATTTCTTTGATGGCAATATCATCCACCCGACCTATCGCCTGGGCGAAAAAAAGGAAGTGGATAAAGAATAAGACCCGACGTACGTCGGGTCTTATTCTTTTATCATTCACCCTTGCGCGCTACCAGCTCGTCTGCCAGGCGCACAAAATCCTCGGTTGAAAGACGCTCACCGCGCACGGTAGGTGGGAAGCCGCAGGCGGTAACAGCCTCTGTCAATACCTCCTTGGAATACCCATCCCCCAAGGCGCCAAGCGCGTTGACCAGCGTTTTGCGCCGCATGCCAAAGGCGGCACGGATCAGGCGGAAGAAGAAGGCCTCATCCTTCGGTGTGTAGGCCGGCGTATCGTAAAGATCGATACGAATCACGGCCGAGCTGACCTTGGGCGCCGGCATAAAGCAGCCGGGGGACACGGTAAACAGCTTCTTTACCGTACCGTAATAGCCAAGCACCGCGGTAATGGCACCGTAATCGGCCGAGCCGGGCTTAGCAGCCAGGCGGGCTG
>JAZQVK010000132.1:0-10206 GCA_045631765.1 Eubacteriales bacterium | reverse complement strand
ACATGGCTACGATCCGACTTCTATTTGCCGTATACCGATGCCCACCCCGAGGCTACGGCCGGCTTTGCCGGCGAGGTGTTTGAGGATCGCCTTGCTGTTGATTTTCCTGCCGCACTGTTAAACAAATTGCCGCCAGAAAAGCGCGAGAGCGCCCTGGCGCTTCTGCGTGGCGACCCTCGCCCCTCCTACCAAGAGGATGAAGAACGCATCTACGGCATGCCCTATGCCGGCTACGATATCCGTTTTCAGGTGGCAGGGGATACCTTAACGGTTGTCGCGGTCGAGCGGCTGTAAAAAAACACGGATAGCCTTTTGGCTATCCGTGTTTTTTGTCACTCGCCGATCATATCCTCCGGCTTGAAGACGCGGTCAAAGGTCTCGCTATCCAAAAAGCCAAGCTTGATGCAGGCCTCGCGCAGAGAAAGACCCTCCGCATGCGCCAGATGCACGGTCTTGGCGGCGTTTTCGTAGCCAATGTGCGGATTGAGCGCGGTTGCCAGCATCAGCGAGCGGTGCAGGTTGTCGCGCATTTTCTCACGATTGGGCTTGATGCCGGCCACGCAGCGGTCGGTAAAGGCGCGCATACCGCAGGCAAGTAGCCGTACCGAGCGCAGGAAGTTATCGATCAGGACGGGCATAAAGACGTTCAGCTCAAAATTGCCCTGCGAGGCCGCCATGGAAACGGCCACGTCATTGGCCATGACCTGCACTGCCACCATGGTGATCGACTCGCATTGCGTGGGGTTTACCTTGCCTGGCATGATCGAGGAGCCGGGCTCGTTTTCGGGAATAAAGATCTCTCCAAGCCCCAGCCGCGGGCCGGAGGCCAGCCAGCGAATATCGTTGGCGATCTTCATCAGGTCAGCGGCCAGCGCCTTCAGCGCCCCGTGCATAAAGACCAGCTCATCCTTCGAGGTCAGGGCGTGATATTTGTTGGCAGCCGCGCAAAACGGCGTACCTGCTAAGGCAGAAAGTGCCTCCGCGGCGGCGGCATCAAAGCCGCGCGGTGCGTTCAGCCCGGTGCCGACGGCCGTGCCGCCCAGCGCCAGCTCACGCAGGGGCGGCAGTGCAGCCGTAATCAGCGAAGCATCTCGCTCAAGCGAAGAGCGCCAGCCGCTGATCTCCTGCGCAAAGGAGATCGGCACCGCGTCCTGTAGGTGCGTGCGGCCGCATTTCACCACGCCGCGGTTTTCCTGCTCTAAGCGCTGCAACGCCTCAATCAGGTGTGAAAGCGCCGGCAGCAGCTCTCGCTCGATCGACAGTACCGCCGCAATGTGCATGGCGGTAGGGAAGGTATCGTTTGAGCTTTGCGACATGTTGATATCATCGTTGGGGTGCAAGAGGCGCTTGCCGGCCAGCTCGTTACCGCGCCCGGCAATCACCTCGTTTGCGTTCATATTCGATTGCGTGCCGCTGCCGGTCTGAAACACCACCAGCGGAAAATGCTCGTCAAGGCAGCCGCTTGCTACCTCGCGGGCGGCTTGCCGGATATAGGTCAGCTTTTCTTCTGTCATTTTCTCGGGGCAGAGCAGAGCATTGGCCTCGGCGGCTGCCTGCTTTAACAGGCCAAAGGCGTGAATGATCTCACGCGGCATGCGCTCCTCCTCCCCAAAGGGGAAGTTTTCTAAGCTGCGTGCGGTCTGGGCGCCGTAATAGCGGTTGGCCGGCACGCGCATCTCTCCCATAGAATCGTGCTCGATACGGTATTCCATAAGGGTCTCCTTCTCTTTGATATTCTTATTATAGCAAAGAGGCAAGCACCCGTCAAGCAGGCGGTAGGGCAGGATTGAAAAATTTTATTGAAAAAATCATAAATTATGGTATAATAGTTAAAAAGAAGATCGCCCACGGCGAGAAAGAAGGATGTTATGTCTGCATTCGGGTTTAACGTGTTTGATTTTGGTGCTCGCGGTGACGGTAAGACCGATGATACCGCCGCCATTCAGCGCGCCATTGATTTCTGCGCTAAGCGTGGTGGCGGCCGTATCTGCTTCCCCTATACTCCTACCGGCTACCGCATTGCATCCCCCGGTGTAGAGGAATATAAGGGTAAGCCGGTGCGCGCGCAGATCATCATTCCCCCCGGCAATCACAACATCCTGCTGGAGGGCGAGATGCCCTGCCGCCTGCTCAACGCCTACCAGGTGCGCCCCATGAGCGTGACCTCCTTTGCCCCCACTGTGTTCGGCGGTATTCGTAACGATAATACCTTCCTGTTTTCCGATTGGCAGGCACCTGAGGTACACGATGCCGATAAGCGCCCCTGGGCCATCATTGCCGCACCGGAGGGAACGATGTGCAAGGGAAAATTCAGCGTTTCACAGCTTTCTATTAAGAATTTAGAGCTGCGCGTTCATATGGATCAGGGGCTGATGTACCCGACAGAGAGCGCCGCCAACCTACAGAATATCGCCCGCGTGAATATTACCGATTCCCAGTTTTGCCTCAACGAAACGGTAGGCGATGCCCTGCAGAATAAGGCGCTGCAGCCAAACCCCTGCCATACGGCCGGCCTGGTGCTTTCGGGCGACCAAAATGATAATAACGTGCTGCGCAACGTAGCTGTGCAGGGCTTTCGCTACGGCATCGTAGCCGGTGAGCACGTGGTGGCTGAGTGTCTCTATATCCATAACTGTGAGGAGGGCATTACCTTCCACGATTGCTCGCATCTTTCCACCATCGGGCATATCGTTGCCCAGCATAATCGTATGATCGTGACTACCACGCGTGAAAATCTCTTTGGTATGGAAAAGGGGCCTTGCTTTGTCATCATCAACGCCCTGGATTGTGAGGATGGCATTGGCCTGCAGCCGCAGGTCTCGCAGCTTTATTGCGCGGTCTACGACCCTGAGGATCGGCTGCACGGCAGCCTTGTTTGGCACAAGCCGTGGGGCACAAGCTCCTTTCCCATCCAGGGGGCTAAGTATTTTACCGTCAACCATTTGATTTGAGGATATGGCGATGAACGTAATAACCCTGACCATGAACCCTGCCTTTGACGTGCACTGTGCTGCCCCCGGCTTTGCTGCCGGGCGTGAAAATGCCGTGCGCCTCTTGTCGCGCGATGCGGGTGGTAAGGGCATCAATATCTCCCGCGCTCTTTCGGCGTGCCACGTACCCAGCACGGCCTACGTGGTCGTAGGGGAAGAAAACGGTGCCGATTTCTGCCGCGCGCTGACCGATGGGGGGCTCTCTTATACCGCGCTTACCGTGCCCGGCCGCATCCGTGAAAATATCACCCTACATACCGAGGGGCTGGGCGAAACGCGCATCAGCTTCCCCGGTTTTGCGGTGGCTCCCACGCTGCTTGCCGAGCTTGAGCAGGCGCTTTTGCCGCTGGCAGCCGCCGATGCGGTATTTACCCTGACAGGCAGCCTGCCGCAGGGTATTACCGCCGCTGATGTGCAGTCTCTGCTTGCCCGCCTACAGGCGCGGGGCGCCCGCCTCGTGATTGATTCGCGCTCCTTTGCGCTCCCCGACCTGATAGAGGCGCGCCCCTTTTTGATCAAGCCGAATGAGGATGAAATTTCTCTATACTATGATAAGCCGATCAGAACCCTGGCAGATGCCGCCGAAGCCGCCGATGCCATTCGTGAGAAAGGGATAGAAAACGTGATGCTCAGCCTGGGCGCCATGGGCGCTGCCCTGGCTACGCCGCGTGGGCGCTACACCTGCCGCGCGCCAAGCATAAAGCCGATTTCCACCATTGGCGCGGGGGATAGCAGCATTGCCGGCTTCTTGGCTGCCTGCCGGGCAGGGAAACCGGATGAGGATTGCTTGCGTACCGCCATTGCCTACGGCAGTGCCGCTTGTATGCAAGAGGGAACGCTGCCGCCAACCGCAGCAGACGTTGAGCGCTTGCTGATGGCGATATAACAAAAGAGAGGAATAAAACCATGGAGATCAATCAGAACCCGCAGCTGATCCACCACACGATTTTGAAGGGGCTGGTCCCGGCACGCCGCTATCATGGCGAGCAGCCCTTTGCCGCCTGGCAGAAGGATGCCCGTGCCCGCGTAGCTGCGCTGCTTGGCATGGATAAGCTGACCCCGGCAAAGGAAGACCGCTTTGTGCTCGAATCGGAAACCGATTGCGAGGGCTATACCGATTATCGCTTCCTGTTTCAGAGTGAAGACAACTACTTTGTGCCCTGCCACCTGTGGGTGCCGAAGGGAAAGCCCGGCAAGATTCCTATGGTGATCTGCCTGCAGGGGCATTCCACCGGCTTCCATATTTCGATGGGGAGGCCGAAATACCCGGGTGATGAGAAAACCATTTCGGGTGGCGACCGTGATTTTGCTGTGCAGATCGTTAAGGAGGGCTACTGTGCCCTGGTGATCGAGCAGCGTAATTTCGGCGAATGCGGCGGTACAGAAAAGGGCTCTGCCTGCTTTGTTCCCGCCCTTTCAGCCCTACTGTTTGGCCGTACCACCATCGGTGAGCGCGTGTTTGATATCAGCCGCGCGATCGACGTGGTTACGAAGAATTTCTCGGTCATTGATGCCGATGCCATTGCCTGCATGGGCAATAGCGGCGGCGGAACCGCCACTATCTACGCCGCCACGCTTGAGGAGCGGATCAAGGTGGCCATGCCCTCCTGCGCCCTGTGCACCTATAAGGATTCGATCGGCGCGATGGAGCATTGCACCTGTAACTTTGTGCCGGGCATTGCCAATGAGTTTGATATGGGTGACCTCTGCGGCCTGATCGCGCCGCGTAGCCTGGTCGTTGTTTCGGGGGCAGAGGACCCCATCTTCCCAAAGCACGGCGTAGCCGAGAGTGTAGAGGTGGCAAAGACCTACTACCAAGCAGCCGGTGTGCCCGCGCGCATCACCTGGGTCGAGGGGGCAGAGGGGCACCGCTTCTACGCTGCCATCTCCTGGCCGGTGTTCCACCAATTCTTTGATAAAAAAGGTGACATGCAATGAAGGCAAAATTGATCGTTAATCGGCATTATCAGATTGGGGAAATCGATAAACGAATATACGGCTCCTTTATCGAGCATCTTGGCCGGGCTGTTTACGGTGGCATCTACGAGCCTGGGCACAAAACAGCAGACGAAATGGGCTTTCGCCATGACGTGATCGACCTGGTAAAGCAGGCGGCTGTGCCTGTCGTTCGTTACCCCGGTGGCAATTTTGTTTCCGGCTATGATTGGGAGGATGGCATTGGTGATAAGGCCAAGCGCCCCAAGCGCATCGAGTGTGCCTGGCAATCAATCGAAACCAACGAGATCGGCATTGATGAATTTCAGGCTTGGGCACAGCGTGCCGGTACCGAGATCATGATGGCGGTTAATCTTGGCACGGGAGCCCCGGCTGATGCAAAAAATCTGCTGGAATACTGCAACATGGAAACCGATACCAAGTATGCCAATATGCGGCGTGAGAATGGGTTTGAGAAGCCCTTTGGCATCAAGCTTTGGTGCCTTGGTAACGAAATGGATGGCCCCTGGCAGATGGGGCATAAAACGGCTGAGGAATACGGCCGTATCGCGGCCGAAACGGCTAAGCTGATGAAATGGGTCGACCCGGAGATCGAGCTGGTTGTGTGCGGTAGCTCAAACTATGATATGCCCACCTTCGGGGAATGGGAGCTGACCGTTTTACAGCATACCTATGATCTTGTTGATTATATTTCGCTTCACCAGTATTATGGTAATCAAGCAAACGATACGCCTGCCTTCTTGGCAAGATCGGTGCACATGGATCGGTTTATCAAGGGTGTTGTCGCCATTTGCGATGCCGTTAAGGCAAAAAAGCATGCGAAAAAAACGATCAACCTCTCCTTTGATGAATGGAACGTGTGGTACCACAGCAACGGGGAAAAGCTTGCTAAGTGGCAAACAGGACAGCCCCAGCTGGAGGATATCTATACCTTTGAGGATGCCTTGCTTGTTGGCTGCATGCTGATGACCCTGCAAAACAATTGCGACCGTGTCAAGCTTGCTTGCCTTGCCCAGCTGATTAACGTCATCGCGCCGATTATGACGGAAAACGGTGGCCGCGCCTGGCTGCAGACCATCTTCTACCCCTATATGTATGCCTCGCTTTACGGCCGCGGCACTACCATGCGCACGGTAGCCGAATGTGATTGCTATGGGGAAAGCATTCCGTATTTAGAAAGCTCTGTCATTCATAACGAGGAAAAGCGCGAGCTCACCGTGTTCGCTGTGAACCGCTCCTTAGAGACGGATATGGAGCTTGATCTATCTTTTGAAGGGTTTGGCGAGCTGTTGCCCGTTTCCCACGTAGAGCTGTATGCCGACGATCTAAAGGCGACCAATAGCGCCGATGCGCAGGTGGTGGCACCTGTTACGCGTGATTTGCCTGGCTGTAAGGGGGCGCAGCAAAGCGTTTCGCTTAGAAAGCATTCCTGGAATATGCTGACCTTCCGTTATTAAACAAGCCGCCACCGCGTTTCCTTGTATGGAAAAGCGGTGGCGGATATTTTTTATAGATCGGCCGGGTAGCTGACCGAAAGATCTAACCCCTCTAACTTATTAACGCGTCTGTCATAGGTCAGAATGCCGTTGATCTCTTCTTCCACGTCGGAAAGCTGGGTGTATACGGCAGCAGCAAGCCCCTTTTCTACCAGCGGCAGTACCTCGCGGTCATAGAGCGCACGCACGGCCGTGCGCAGCTCCTCGTCGCTTTTGTACATGCGGTAGCCAAATAGCTTGGCAGGGGAGAACATATGCCCCTCGCTTGGGCAGGAATAGCCGCCAAATTCGCTCAGCACGACGCAGCGGTCGTCTCCCCTTGGCAGCTTGACCGGCTTGTAGTAAACGTGCAGGGATTTCAGCGGTGAGCTGCCCTTGCCCTGATCGTGCCAGCCGCTTACGATGTCCCAGGTACGGGTGCCGTCCAGCGCGATCATGCGTGCGCCCAGCACGGTGCTGTCAAATTGCCCCCATCCCTCGTTGAACAGGGTGTAAAGAGCAAGAGACGGAACGTTATAGAGATGGGCAACGGTCTTCTCCGCAAAGCGGATAAAGGCCTCGCGCTCTTTTTCATTCTCACGCTTGAAAAGGCGGTAGGCAGATTTGCCGCTATCCTTGAGGTGAATGCCGATAAAGGGCAGCACCTGAATCACGGCCGGCTTGTAATCGGCCCCGCCGGAAACGATATCCTGCCAAACCAGCATGCCAAGGCGGTCGCAATGGTAGTAAAAACGCATCGGCTCTACCTTGATGTGCTTGCGCAGCATGTTCATCCCAAGCCCCTTTACGGCCAGAATGTCATTGATCATGGCCTCATCTGAGGGGGGCGTGAGCAGCGTTTCGGGGTAATAGCCCTGATCCAGCACGCCGCTGTGGAAAATGGGCGTGTTGTTCAGCGCCAGGCGCTTGTGCCCCTGCTTATCTGCCACCAGCGAGAATTTGCGCATGGCAAAGTAGCTTTCTACCCGGTCTTTTCCCAGCTGAAAAACAACCGTGTATAGGTACGGGTCGCTTGGTGACCAGGGGTGCACGTTCTTTAGTGGGATGGTCAGCTCGCCGCCCTCGGCAATGCCAAAGTAGCGATCCTTGCCGTCGGCCACCGTTACGCAAACACCGTCTACCGGGAATGCGAAACGAACGCATTGACCGTCAAGATCCGGCGTGATCTTAACAGAAGGGATATAATTCTCCGGCAGCGGCTCGGCCCACACCGTTTGCCAAATGCCGGATTGAGGCGTGTACCAGATGCCACCGGGCGAAAGCGTCTGCTTGCCGCGCGGCTGGTCACCCACGTCGGTCGCATCACGCACCGAAAGCGTGATCTCGTTTTTCCCCACCGTCAGATAGGGGGCAATATCAAAGGAAAAGGGGAGATACCCGCCGCTGTGGCGGCCAACCTCCTGCCCGTTTACGGCCAGGGTCGCCTCGTGGTCAACCGCGTCAAAATGCAGCAGATAGTGCGCACTCACCTCGTCCACCGTCAGGCTGCGGCGGTAATACAGCACCTCACCCGGTAGCAGCACACGGCCAACACCGCTGGCGGCGCTTTCGGGCGAGAAGGGAACGAGGATCTTGCCATCGTATTGGCCAATCGCCTCGCCCTCACGCCGGATGGCATAGTCCCATTCGCCATTCAGGATCACGTAGCCAGGTCGGGCAAACTGCGGGCGCGGCTGCTCGCAAAGCGGTGTGGCAGAGGGTGAAAAGAACGGTGTTTGCAGGGAGACCGTGCCCTGCCGTTCACGATAGGTCTTTTGCTTCATAATGCCTCCTGTGTGAAAAAACGGCGACAGGTGTCGCCGTTTTTTATTCATCCTTTTGATTGCCTTTTTTGTCGCTTGCAAAATTATCAACAAAGGCGTAAAACAGCGGTATAGAAAGAAATACCAGCCAACCGGGGTGCCAAAGGCTGCCAATAAAGCCGAGCAGCAGATACACCACCAGCACAAAAATAGGGAAAGCAAAATAGCCAATACGGCGGCGCTTGATGGCATCCAGCAGGCTGTGCCAAAGCGGGATCGCCAAAAAGATCAGCCAGGTCGGGTGCCAGACCGAGGTCAGCACGCCGATCACCACGTAGGTGGTAATGACGATCAGATCAAGCGGGATCTTTTCTAAAATATGCTTCTTTTCGTGGGACATGATGCGCTCCTATGTAGGTCAGCGCCGTGTGCGTCTACGCCGGCCGGTGCTGAATTGTACGAATATGCCGATGGCGGACAATATCAGGCCGATGACCACCTCTAAATTCACATTACTGGTCATGCCAACGGCCACGGTTAAGGAAATGGCCGCTACCATGCCGCCGGCGGCACCGGTCATTACGATCAGCACCGGGCGCGTAAGCGCCAAGGAAACGGCACCTACGATCGCGGCAAGGATCAGGCGAATGACCAGGTATTTCGCATCCCACTCCTCGGTGATCAGCTTGTCGATCAGCTCGTTTACGATGGGCATGCTGTTCAAAAACATAAAGGTGGAGGCAGCCGCTGCCAAAAAGATACCAACACGGATCAGGCGAATGGCCAGGATGGCCGCGACCAAGCCGCAAATGGCATATACCAGGTAGGGTACAAAGGCGGGAATAGGCTCTAACGCCGCAAATACGCCGGCACCAAGGAGCCAGCCATACAGCATGGCGCCCAGCAGCCAGCCGGCAGAAAAGCCGCCCAGCAGAATGGCAATGCGCAAGGCGCGGTAGCCGAAAAATGCCATCGTTAACGAGATCAGTGCGGTGATCAGCAAAATGCCGATGCTGTAATTATCCATAAACGCATTGGCCTCTTCTAAGCTGTCAATGGCAAACAGCGAGGCGGCAAAGACAGAAATATCAGGTGTCGCTTGCTCAAAATTTTCAAGCGTATCGTCATTCGGTGCCTCCATCGACGTGGCCATGGCGGGCAGCGCAAGACAGGCGCAGAGCAGGCAAGCTATTAGAAATAACGCCCAGGGACGAATATGTTGCTTTTTCATCATGCTTTCCTCCATGTGGGGAAAATGTCCGTACATAATTATTATAACACAGAATGGCAGCCTTGTCAAGAGGGGATGCTTTTAGCCTTTCCGTTCTTTTACCTATTATGATAGGGAAAAACTGCAAAAGGACTTGACAAGTCTTTTTTGTGCTGATATAATAATAAGGTAAAGGCTATGAGGGAAACCAGTAGCGCCGTATGATCTCCCACAGAAAGTTCCTGGTTGATGCGAAGGGCGGGCGAGGCGGTGTGAATACATTCCGGAGCCATGCCCCGAACAGCTCAAAAGTAGGCGGCATCGGGTGCGCCCGTTATCGCGCGGCGGCATGATAGCCGGCTAAGGCGCCCCCGGCGCGAAGAAAAGGTGGTACCACGGCTCGTCCGTCCTTTTTGCGGAGGGGCGATTTTTTTGTTTATAAAATACGTGAAATATAGAGGAGCAAGCTATGACCTGTTATGAAGAGCTGGTTGCCCGTGGCCTGATCGCCCAGGTGACCGATGAAAACGAGATCCGCGATCTGATCAACGAGGGGCGCGCTGTATTTTACATCGGCTTTGACCCCACGGCAGATAGCCTGCACGTTGGTCATTTTATGGCGCTGTGTCTGATGCGCCGCCTGCAGCTGGCAGGCAACCGCCCCATCGCGCTGATCGGCGGTGGTACCGCCTATATCGGTGACCCCTCCGGCAGAACCGATATGCGCAGCATGATGACACCCGAAACCATAAAGCACAACTGTGATTGCTTCAAAAAGCAGATGGAGCGTTTTATCGAGTTTGGCGAGGATA
>JAZQVK010000131.1:0-6234 GCA_045631765.1 Eubacteriales bacterium | reverse complement strand
CTTTCTTTTATTCAGGTCTTTACAGCTTCCAGAAGTTCGGAGAATTCGGATCGTTGCGATCGTCATTCTTCGGCTCCTGCGGCTTTTCGCCGTTGCTGCTCGGGTCAATGCCCAGCTGGGCAAACAGCTCGCGCTCGGCATCCGAATGGCCGTCATTCTGCTGCTCGGCTGCCTTCTGCGCCTCCTCAGCAGCCTTTTTCTCGGCGGCTACGCGGTTTTCCTCTTCGCTTTTTCTTTCGCGCTCGGCATCAATGGCCTCCAGCTCCTCCATGGTTACGGAATCGCGCTCCATAGCGGCACGGAAGGTCTCGCCCTCCATCGTTTCATGCTTAAGCAGGTAGGCAGCCACCAGATCCAGCTTGTCGCGGTGGTCGGCCACGTAGGTCATGCAGCGCGCATGGCTTTCGCTGATGATGCGGCGAATCTCTTCATCAATGCTGGCAGCGGTCTCCTCAGAGAAGTTGCGCGAGCTATTGAAATCACGGCCAAGGAACACGGCATCGCTCGAATGCTCAGAGCCGTAGAGCACGGTGCCAAGCTTTTCGCTCATGCCGTAGCGAGTCACCATATCGGTGGCCACGCGGGTGGCGTGCTGAATATCGCTCGAGGCACCGGTAGAAACGTCACCAAAGATGATCTCCTCTGCTACGCGGCCACCAAGCGAAACGACGATATCGTCCAGCATCTGGTTCTTGGAATGATAGAGCTTATCGTTTTCCGGCACCATAAGCGTTACGCCGCCGGTCTGACCGGCCGGCAGAATGGTGATCTGCTTCACAGGGTCAGCCTTGGGGGCATAGAAGGATGCCAGCGCGTGACCAGCCTCGTGATAAGCGGTCAGGCGATTATCCTCCTCAGTACGGATGGCGGATTTCTTACGCGGGCCAAGCAGGATCTTCATATAAGAATCCTCAATATCCTGCGGGCCGATCAGGCTCTTTTGCCGGCGGGCAGCCAGCAGCGCCGCTTCATTCAGCAGGTTAGCCAGGTCTGCACCGGTAAAGCCAATGGTCATCTGCGCGATGTGACGGAAGCTTACAGTCTCCTCAAAGGGCTTGCCCTTGGCGTGTACGCGAAGGATCTCCTCACGGCCCTTGATATCCGGGTAACCAACGGTTACCTGCCTATCAAAGCGGCCGGGGCGCAGCAGCGCCGGGTCAAGCACGTCGGGGCGGTTGGTAGCGGCCATCACGATGATGCCCTGGTGGGTGCCAAAGCCATCCATCTCTACCAGCAGCTGGTTCAGCGTTTGCTCACGCTCGTCATGCCCGCCGCCAAGGCCGGCACCACGGTGGCGACCAACAGCGTCAATCTCATCAATAAAGATGATGCTGGCCGGGCTCTTACGCGCGGTATCAAACAAATCACGCACGCGGGAGGCACCAACGCCAACGTACATTTCTACAAAATCAGAGCCGGAGATCGAAAAGAAGGGCACGTTTGCCTCGCCGGCTACGGCCTTAGCCAAGAGGGTCTTACCCGTGCCGGGAGGGCCCACCAGCAGCACGCCGCGCGGAATGCGGGCGCCCAGGCGAATAAACTTCTGCGGGTCCTTGAGAAATTCGACAACCTCCCACAGCTCTTCCTTTTCTTCATCCGCACCGGCCACATCTGAGAAGCGAACGGTGTTGTTTGGGTCGCCGGCCGACTGGTGTGCCCGCGCGCGGGAAAAGGAATTCATCTTGCCACCCATGCCACCGGCGGCACGGTTCATCATCACGATCATAATGATAATAAACACAATCACCAGCAGGTATGGGATATAGGCAACGAACCAGGGCATCTGGTTAGCCGCCTTGAAATCGTAATCCTTGAGCACCTGGTTCTCCAGCTTGCGGTTTGCCTCGGCCATTGCCTCCAGCTTTTCGATCTGGGCGTTGGTGCTTAGGCGGTAGCTGTAGGCTACGTCCTTCCCTTCCTCGCCCAAAGCGTTCAGCTTCAGCGTTCCGTCTGCCTCCACCACGAAGTAGGTCACCTTGTTCTCTTCAAACAGAACGACCACATCATTCCATGTAAATTCATCCTTCTTTGTGCTATCCATACCGGAAAAATACGTGACCGCCAGCACGATCGCCAGCACCATCACCACAAAGATCACGATGTTTTTGATGTTTGCTTTCATATTTCTGCCTTTCTATCAATTCTACCTGCTGCGGCAGGATTCGCGCGGTTCTTTATTCCGCGCTCTCATATTTACCATAGCTAAAATACGCATATACGCACTTGCCGGCCGTGCTTTCCCCTTCTCGCACACCGAAGCCGGGGACCCACAAGACCCCCTTTTCATCACACACGATGGGGTAGGCAGCCCGCAGGGCAGGTGCCAAATGCCGGGCGGAAAGAAGACGGCGCACACGGCGGGTCATGCCGCCGTAGCGGTATTGGTCACCAGGGCGAAGCGTTCTTGCGCGCAATGCCTTTCCTATTGTAGCAGAATCCAGTTTGGCTTGTATAAATAAATTGTAAACATTTGTAGCCGACTTTTCAAATTCGACGTTCCGCTCAGAAAAAAGCCACAGAACACCGCCACTCTCCCCCAGTTCATTCTTCCCCATTTGCAGCAGAATATCATAAGGGGCGCAAAAGGATTCTGTCTTTGGTAAAAACGTGAGATATTCTTGATCAAATTCGGCACAGTAGCCACCCGGCATGGGGCATTGACCGGTGGCCGGTCCGGTGGCCAGCAGGTCAAGCAGCGCAACCAGGTGCGCGCGCTCAGGCCGCACGATGGCGCCGCAGGCGGCAAACAGCCGGTTCAGCACGCGGTAGGCCACCGCGCGCGGCAGCGTAAGCAGCGCGGCGCGTGGCAGGCGCTGCTGCTTCACGCGTGATTTATAAAATTCTTCAGCCGCCAGGTCGGCAGGCTCCTTTTCCTCGCGCATGTTGAGGCACAGCCGGGTAAAGGCTGCCTCCGGGTCGCCGCGCAGGTGGGCTAGGTGCGGCAAAATATGCGCACGGATATAGTTGCGGTCATAGACCTCTGCTTCGTTGGTCTCGTCTGTCACGTAGGGCAGCGAAAGCTCACGCACGGCAGCGGCAATATCACGCCGCGGCACGTATAACAGGGGGCGCAAAAAGCGCCCGCGCACGGGCGGAATACCGCACATGCCGTGCACGCCGCTACCGCGCAACAGGTTTAAGAGCACCGTTTCCATATTATCGGTGGCGTGATGGGCGCTGACCGTTACCCGGTAGGCAGGATTTTCCTGCATAAGGCGCTCAAGCGCCCGATAGCGCACCTCTCGTGCAGCGGCCTCCTCGCCACGGCCACGCCCCTCGCCCTTGGCAAAGGCGGGCGCATCCTCTCTTGCAAGAAAGAAGGGTATGCCGCGTTCCCTCGCGATCTGTTGACAAAAAAGCGCATCCCGCTCAGCCGTTTCGCCGCGAATACCATGGTGCACGTGCGCGGCGGCCAGCGGAATGCCGTGGGCAGCGGTGTATGCCTGCATCAGAGCAAGCAGCAGCATAGAATCCTGCCCGCCGGAAAAGGCGAGCAGCACGCCCCCCTGTAGCAGGGGCGCCATACCGTTATCCGCGATACAGGCAAGAAACGCCTGCTCTACGCGGCGGCAGGCCTCACCACCACCGGTGAGAAGAGGGGCGGTCATCCTTCCCCGCCCCCTTGATCTAACGTACGGAATTTGGTAAACTGACCGATCCAGCCCATGCGGACGGTATCGGTAGAGCCGTGGCGGTTTTTGGCCACAATGACCTCGGCCACGTTTTGCTCGGCATTCTGCCCGCCATCCTGGTCCTTATAATATTCATCACGGTAAAGGAACATGACAACGTCGGCATCCTGCTCGATAGCACCCGAGTCACGCAGGTCGGAAAGCATCGGCTTTTTGCTGGTTCGCCCCTCGGGACCACGGGAAAGCTGGGCACAGCAGATGACCGGCACGCCCAGGTCCTTGGCCATGATCTTCAGATTACGGGAGATATCACTGACCTCCTGCACGCGGTTATCAATATTCTTACCGCTCTGCATCAGCTGCAGATAGTCGATCACCACCAGGCCGAGATTCTTCACCCGGCGCAGCTTGGCCTTCATATCGGTCACGGTAACACCGGTGGTATCGTCGATCAGGATATCGCAGCCGGAAAGCTGTGCTGCCGCATCGGCAAGGCGGGGCCAATCGTCACTCTTCAGCTCGCCGCTGCGCAGGCTGTGGCTATCTACCATTGCCTCGCTGGACAGCATACGGTTCACGAGCTGCTCGCCCGACATTTCAAGCGAGAAGATGCAAACTGCCTTTTTGGATTGCTTAGCCACGTTGGTGGCAATGTTCATCGTAAAGCTGGTCTTACCCATACCCGGGCGGGCACCAACCAAGACCAAATCTCCCTTGCCCATTTCTACCAGCACCCGGTCAAGGCCGGAAAAGCCGGTGGTGGTACGGTCCTCCTTGCCCTGGTTGGCAGCCAGCTGCTCCAGCTCGCTGTACACGTTGGGCATGATATCGCGGATATGACGAAACTCGCGCGAATCGCGGTTCTGGGCAATTTCAAAAATGCGCTGCTCGGCCGCATCCACCATGTGGCGCACCTCGCCCTGGGCGGCGTAGGCCTCCTCGCCGATCTCCTCACAGGCGGTGATCAGCCGGCGCAGGATGCTTTTTTCATGCACGATGGTGGCATAATCCTTTACGTTTGCCGCCGTGGGCACGATACGCGCGATCTGTGCCAGGTAATCCATACCGTTCTGCTCACCGTAAGCGCCGGATTGCACCAACGTATTCAGCAGCGTGACAGGGTCGATCTGCCGGCTGGAAAGGAACATATCGATCATCGCGGTAAAGATCTGCTTATGCTCCTCGATATAAAAATCCTCTGCCGTCAGAATGCCGGTCACCGTGCCGATGCAATCCGGCTTGATGAGGATAGAGCCAAGGACAGACTGCTCTGCCTCGATCGAGGCAGGCATTTTCTTGAACAGTTCAGTATTCATATCCGAAAGACCTTTTCATTCGTTTGTGTTTTAGGCGGTCACGTCGACCGTAAAGGAAACAGCAATATCGGTATAGAGCTTCACCGTTGCCGTATAGATGCCGTGGTTCTTAATGGTCTCCAGCTCCAGCTTGCGGCGGTCAACCACGATGCCGGTCTGCTTTTCCAGCTCTACGGCGACGTCCTTCGAGGTAACGGCACCGTATAGGCGACCATCCGGGCTGCCCTGGCTGTGAATGACCAGCTTGATATCCTTTAAGCGGGCTGCCGTTTCAGAGGCGGCGCGGCGCTCCTCCTCGATCTTAAAGCGGCGAGCATCCTCCTTGCCGCGCAGATCGTTCTGCGCCTTGTTATCGGCCGGGATGGCCAGCTTCTGCGGCAGAAGGAAGTTTCTGGCGTAGCCATCCGGCACGTCCAAGATCTGATCCTTTTTGCCCTTACCCTTTACGTCCTTTAATAAAATTACCTTCATGATGATCGTTCCTTTCGTTTGAAAACGTTAATGATCGAGATATTGATTAATGGCCTCGCGCAGGCGCAGGATAACGGCCTGCATTGATTCCCCATCCACCTGGGCACCGGCCACGTCGTAATGGCCGCCGCCGTTCAGCTGCTCAAGGATCAGCTGCACGTTGATGCTGCCATCCGAGCGGGCGGAGATGTGGATACGGTTGCCGATCGAGACCAGGGTAAAGGAGGCGCATACCCCCTTTACGGTCAGCAGCTTATCGGCCGCCTTGGCGGCGATGACGCGGTAGCTGCCGTCTGCCCCCTCGTCTACGTAGGAGATCGCGATCTTCTCGCGGTAGATCAGCGCGTTGGTGTGGAAGCGGGCTTCCTTAGTCAGATCATCCACACCGGAGCGGAAGAGGTCGCTGCTCTCGCCGGGGATGGCGCCCTCACCGCGCAAGAAGAGCGCGGCGCCAAAGGTACGCGCACCGGTATTTCTGGTAAACTGCTTGGTATCCAGCAGAATGCCGGCCAGCAGCAGCTCTGCCTCCTCCTTAAGAAGGCTTTTGGCAAACATATGCTGCTCAAGGATCTCGGATACCAGCTCCGAGGCTGAGGAGGCCGATGGCTCGATATAGGTCAAGAGCGGCTCCTTAGGGAATTCGGTGGTTTTGCGGTGGTGGTCGATGATCGCCATATCGCGCACGCTGCGCACGATCTCGGGGCTCTCAACGTGGTCAAGATTGTTCACGTCTACCACGATCAGCAGCGTATCCGGGCGAATCAGATCCATGCCGCCCGCCGCACTGACGAACACGTCGCTGTAATCCTCTACCT
>JAZQVK010000130.1:0-5240 GCA_045631765.1 Eubacteriales bacterium | reverse complement strand
GGCATAGAATCATAAACGTCCATAAAAGTTTTTGGGGCCCGGGGCCTTTTTACAAAAAGGCCCTGCCCCCACCACACGAACCCATGAGAATTATCACGTCCTGCATCACGTTTGAGCGCGAGTTTACCGCGCTTGCCGCTGCCCTTGCCGAGGAATGGGCGGCCACCAAGCCGCTGCCCCTGCTGGTCAACGGCCTGGGCGGCGGCGCGCTGGCGGCGCTATGCGCCGAGCTTAGCCGCCTCTCCACCGCGGGGGGGCACCCTACCCTGCTGCTCTGCCCGGATGACGGCAGCGCACGCAGCATAGCCGCCACGATAGCGGCGGCCGGGGTGCCGGCGCTGGCGCTGCCAAGCCGCGACTTCGTCCTTCATAACGTCATAGCCTCCCACGACCGAGACCGTGAGAGGCTGTTTGCCTTGCACGCCGTCGCCACCGGGGCGGTGCGCGTAGTGGCGGCCACGCCGGGTGCTGCGCTGCAATACACCATGCCGCGCGCGCATCTGCTCTCGCTTGCCCTTCGTTTAGCACCTGGTACGGCCGTCTCGCCGGTCGATCTATCCGCACACCTGACCGCGCTTGGCTACGCGCCGGTTGAAACGGTAGACGGCGCCGGGCAGTTTGCCCGCCGCGGCGGCATTGTGGATATCTTTCCCGCCGGGGAGGAAAGCCCTGTGCGCTTAGAATTTTTCGGCGATGAGATCGACGAGATGCGCTATTTTGACCTGCTGACCCAGCGGCGCGGCGAGCCATGCCCTGCCCTCTCGCTGCTGCCCGCGCGCGAGGTGCTGTGCAACGGTGATGCCCGTGCCCTGCTGCTGCGCACCGTGCAAAAGGCACGAAAAAAGGCCGAGGGGGATGCCGAGCGCGCGCTTGCTGCCGAGGAGGCCGCTCTTGCGGGCGGGCTTGACCTGCATTTTGCCGACAAATACATCTCTCTCGTCTACCCGGAGCAGGAGAACCTGCTCTCTTACCTGTCAGCAGACGGCGCACGCGTGACCGCGCTGCTGCTGGGCACGCCGGCGGTGCGCGAGAGCCTGGCCGCCACGCAGGCGCTCTCTGCCGAGAGCACGCTCTCGCTCTTAGAGGGCGGCGTGCTGCCCGCCTCGCTTGCCCGCTACTATGGCGAGGAAAGCGAGCTGGACGGCTTTTTAGAGCGCTCTTCTACCGTGCATATCAACACCTTTTCAGGCGGTGTGGGCAGCATGAAGACGGCCGGCCTGTTCGGCTTTCGCTGCCGGGGCGGCGTTTCGTATGCCGAGCGCTACGACCTGCTCCGCGAGGATTGCCGCCACCTGTTAGAATCCGGCTACCGCGTGCTGCTGCTGACCGGTGCGAGAGCCGAGGAGGAGGCACTTTCCACCCGGCTGCGCGAGGATGGCTTTGTGCCTGCGCCGGCCATGCCGGAGGGCGAATTTTTAACACCCGGGCGCCAGGGCGGCGTGCTATACACGGCCACCGTGCGGCCGGATATTGCGCCCACGGGCTTTGAGCTGCCCACCAGCCGCGTAGCGGTGCTTTCCCTCTTGCCGGATGAGCACGCCCTGCGCCGCACGCGCACGGCGCGGCCAAAGCGCAAAAAAGCCTCGGCCGGCGAGAAGCTGCTTTCCTACGCCGACCTGCGCGAGGGCGACTACGTGGTGCACGCGGTGCACGGCATCGGCCGCTTTGGCGGCATGACCACCATGACGGTAGACGGCATCACGCGGGATTATATCACCGTGCAGTACGCCGGCACCGACAAGCTCTTTCTGCCGGCCGACCGGCTGGAGATGATCACCAAATACATCGGCACGGCCGCCGAGGGGGGAGCTGTCAAGCTCTCGCGCCTGGGCGGTACCGAATGGCACAAGGCCACCAGCCGCGCGCGCGCGGCGGCCAAGGATATGGCACGCGAGCTGATCGGGCTTTACGCGGCGCGCGCGCGGCGGCCGGGCTACGCCTTTTCGCCGGATGATGCGCTACAGCGGGATTTTGAAGCGGCCTTCCCCTTTGAGGAGACCGAAAGCCAGCTGGCCGCGGTAGAGGACATCAAGCGCGATATGGAGAAGCCGGTGCCGATGGATCGCCTGCTGTGTGGCGACGTGGGCTACGGCAAGACCGAGGTGGCGCTGCGCGCCGCCTTTAAGGCGGTCTCTGACGGTAAGCAGGTGGCGATCTTGGTGCCCACCACGATCCTCGCGCTACAGCACTACGAAACGGCGCTTTCGCGCCTGCGCGGCTTTCCGGTTTCGGTCGAGATGCTTTCCCGCTTCCGCACGCCGAAGCAGGCCGAGCAGATTTTGCGGCGCGTCAAGCGCGGCGAGGTGGATATTCTGATCGGCACGCACAAGCTGCTTTCGGGCGGGGTTTCCTTTCACGATCTGGGGCTCTTGATCGTAGACGAGGAGCAGCGCTTTGGCGTGGGGCAAAAGGAACGATTAAAGGAGCTTGCCGGCAACGTAGACGTCTTGACGCTGACGGCTACGCCGATACCGCGCACGCTGAACATGGCGATGAGCGGCATTCGTGACATGTCGCTGCTCGACGAGGCGCCCGGCGACCGCCTGCCGGTGCAGACCTACGTGTTAGAGCATGACGAGCTGATGATCACCGAGGCCATTCGGCGCGAGCTGCGCCGCGGCGGGCAGGTGATCTACCTATACAACCGTGTGGAAACGATGGACAGGGCGACCGTGCGCCTGACGCAGGCGCTGCCCGAGGCGCGCATCGTGGCCGCGCACGGCAAGATGGATAAGGAAGATTTAGAGGAGATCTGGCAGGCGCTGGTGCGCGGTGAGATCGACGTGATCCTATGCACCACGATCGTGGAGACGGGCGTTGACCTGCCAAACGCGAACACGCTGATCATCGAGGATGCCGACCGGCTTGGCCTTTCGCAGCTGCACCAGCTGCGCGGCCGGGTAGGCCGCTCCGGCCGCCAGTCCTATGCCTATTTTACCTATCGGCCGGGCAAGGCGCTTTCGGATATTGCCACGCGGCGGCTCTCGGCCATTCGTGAATACGCCGCCTTTGGCGCGGGCTTTCAGATCGCCCTGCGGGATTTAGAGATCCGCGGTGCCGGCAACCTACTGGGGGCGGAGCAGCACGGGCATATGGAGGCGGTGGGCTACGAGCTGTACGTGCGCCTGCTGAACGAGGCGATCTTAGAGGAGCAGGGCAAGGCGCCCGAGAAGCCGGGCGTAGAGGCGCAGATCGACCTGCGCGTGAACGCCCACATTCCGCCCGCCTACGTGCCAAGCGCCGCCGGGCGGATGGAGCTGTATAAAAAGATCTCCGGCATTGCGGAGCCGATCGACTGTACCGATATTGCCGAGGAGTGCCGCGACCGCTACGGCAAGCTGCCGCGCGAGGTTGAGCGGCTGCTGCACGTCGCGCTTGCGCGGGCGCTGGCCTCGCGCCACGGGATACCGAAAATTGAGCAGCGCGGGGCTGATCTGGTGTTTACCCTGCGCGAGGTGGCCTTAGAAAACTGGTCGGTGCTGTTTGCCGAGCGTAAGAATTTGAAGTTTTCCAAGGCCGCGCCCCCCTGCGTGCTCTACCGCCTTGCCCCGGGCGAAGAGCCCGCCAAGGCCGCCGCGGAGTTCCTTGCCAGGTACGACGAGGTGGCTAAGGGGTGAGGGGGGATGGGAAGAATTGTGGAAACTTTTTGAAAAAAGTTTCCACACCTTCAAAAACTTTTGGGGAAAAGGTTTTTGGTTTTGGGTAAAAGGTAATGCTTCGTGCTGGGGTTAACCGCGGGGAACCCATTTGCTATCGCAAATTGGCACCGGTGGGGGGCGAAGCAAGCCACCCAAAAGGAAACCCACATAAAGGAGAAGCTATGAAAAAAATTCTTTGTCTGCTTTTACTGCTTGCGCTGGCGCTCTCGCTTGGCGGATGCGGCGCGCGCGATCTGCCGCCCGTGATGGAATACGGCGGCCTGCGGCTGGATGGCGAGGTCTATTCCTACTGGCTTTCCTGCTACCGGGCACAGTTTGCCTACCAGGAGACGGAGAGCAACCGCGCTCGCCTTGCCGAGCTGACAGATCTGAATATTCAAAAAACGCTGGTGGCAGCTGCCACCTTTGATAGCTATGGCCTACAGCTGGATACCGCCGCGCGGGATATTATCAACGCCGCGATGGCCAGCCTGGTGGAAAACAACGGCGGCACGCGCGAGGCGTTAGAGCAGGCCGCCGCGGCCTACGGCATCGGCTACGATGGGCTGCGCCTGGCCATCACCTACGAGCAGAAGGCGCAAGCGCTCTTTAACTATCTCTTTGGCGCAAACGGCGCCTACGCCGTGACCGACGAGGAATGTGAGGCCTACTACCAAAGCACCTACGTGCGCGTGCAGATGATCTATATCCCCTACGTAGATTTCGTGCTGAACGAGGACGGTGACCGCATCTGGGATCAGGCAAGCGGACAGTACCTATACACCGAAAAGACCGGCACCGCCCTGCTTGACCAGCAAGGCAAGGCACAGGCCGTGCGTGACGCGCTGGTCAACTGCTATACGCCAAAGGAGTTTGCCGCGCTGATGGAGCAGTACAACGAGGACCCCGCCGCCAAGAGCTACCCCAGCGGCTACTATTTCTCAAGCGAGGTCGATTACAGCGACTACATCCCCGCCTTGACCGAGGTGGCGCTGACCCTTGCGCCGGATGAAAAAGCCGAGGTCAAGACCGCCTACGGCGTACACTTTTTGCTGGCCTTGCCCTGTGACGAGGGCGCCTACGCGAGAGAGGAAAACGCCGACTTCTTTGACGGCTTTGCCGAGCGGCTTTCCCGCCGCCTGTACGAGGGCCTGATCGAAAAGAGCCTGCCGGGTGTAAGGATCTATCGCGAGGAAAAGGGCAAATACCGCTACGAGGATGCCGCGCCGAACTTTGACCTGTATTGGTAAGATAGGGGTTTCTTCCCTTGTAGGGGAGGATATCATCCTCCCGCCGGCATCTAAGCCTCCCTCCGGTATCTAAGCCTCCCTCCGGTATCTAAGCCTCCCTCCGTCTATCTAAGCCTCCCTCCGTCTATCTAAGCCTCCCTCCGGGAGGGAGGTGGCATTTTGCCAACGGCAAAATGACGGAAGGAGTACCGGGTAGGAGAGAATACAAAAGGTAAAAATGTATTCATTGATGTAGATTTACTACAAGGTATTTGCTTATTCGTTTGATGTGATTTACGAAACAAAACAAGAATAGAGTTATTCTATTTGCTTGTTCTCGCTACCCGGTACTCCTTCAGTCAGCCTGACGGCT
>JAZQVK010000129.1:0-14777 GCA_045631765.1 Eubacteriales bacterium | reverse complement strand
AAGCGGGTATGGATCTTCAGCGAGGGGTTCTTTCCCAGATCCTCGTCAATGATGTCGTGAATAAAATTGGATCTCGTCTCTTCCATGTATCCTCAATCTCCTATATACAGGTTATATTTTTTCTCTCGTTCTATGGTGGTCATCGGCCCGTGGCCGGGGTAGACCTTGGTTTCGGGCGGCAGCTTGCCCAGCCTGTGCAGCGAATCCATCAACACGCTTGCCCGCCCGCCGGGCAGGTCGGCACGGCCAATGTCGCCGGCAAAAAGCGTATCGCCCGAAAGCAGGATGCCGGGGGTGTACAGGCAGATGCAGCCGGGCGTGTGCCCCGGTGTGTGCAGCACGGTAAGCGCCTCGCTGCCTACCCGCACAACGTCGCCCTCTGCCAGTAGCCGCTCGGCCGGGGCGGTGCCCCCGTCATGCCCGGTAAAGAGGCGGTAGACGTTTTTTTCGCCATCCCCCAGCGCGGGGGCATCTGCCGCGTGCAGGGCAAGCGGCGCGCCTGTTTTCTCGCGCCAATCGTCTACCTCCAGCATATGGTCGAAATGCGCGTGGGAAAGCAGAATGGCCGCTACCGGCGGTATGCTTTTTCCCCGCTGTCGAAACACCGTGTGAAAATCGATAGCCGGATCAAGCACCAGGGCTTGCGTTTCTTCATCATCCACGATCAGGTAGCAGTTAGATTCATAGCCACGGCCGCCATAGCGTTCGATCTTCATACGCGCTCTCCCCTTTCTCTTTTATACTATTTTGTTATTATACCACTTTTTTTCGGTTTTGTCTACTCTCTGGCAGATTTTTCTTTTTCTTGTGCAGCAAGCAATTCTTATTTTAATATTTTCGTTAAACAAATATAAAATTTTTGAGAATTGTTGCATTTGATGGAAGTATATGCTATAATATTTTCAATATTTTTATATCACAAAAAAGGAGAACGACAATATGCGCTATGGAATGAAAGCGGTATTGACCCTGCTGCTTGGTCTTTTGCTGCTCACCACCCTTGCCGCCTGTGAGAAAGCGCCCTGCGAGGTGCATACCTACGGCGAATGGGCACAAGCAAAGGCCACCACCTGTGCCGCCCCCGGCAAGGAGACGCGCACCTGCACCGTATGCGGCTTTGTGGAAACGAAAACGATCGACCAGCTTGCCCACACACCGGGTGCCTTTGCCCCTGCCGTGGCAGCCAGCTGCTCACGGGCAGGCGTGAGGGTGCAGCTTTGCACGGTATGCGGCACCAGCCTGGCCGAGGAGGAGATTCCGGCGCTCCCGCATGCCTACGGCGAGTGGACAGAAACCGTGGCCGCCACCTGCGCGGCAGAGGGAAAGGAGGCAAGAAGCTGCCAAGTCTGCGGGCATACGGACACCCGCGCCATCGCCATGCGTGCCCACACGCGCGTAACGATGGAGGTCTTTGAAGCGGCCACCTGTGAAAAAGAGGGCAAGGGCGGCATGCGCTGTGATGATTGCGGCCAGCTGGCCGAGGAGCTGACCATTCCCACCGTGGCACATACCGAGGGGGAATGGACAACAGAGACCGAGCCGCATTGCGCGTATGAGGGCAAGCGCAATCTAAGCTGCGCCGTGTGCGGCGCACATCTGCGCACGCAGCCCATTCCGGCGCCCGGCCACCAATATACCGAGCACGTCATACCGGCCACCTCGGTCAAGCAGGGGTATACGGAATTTACCTGCGGCGTGTGCGGCGACTACTACCGTGATCGCTACATGCAGGCCACCAGCGCCTCTGCCGGGCTGGCCTACGTGGTCAATCGTGATAAAAAGACCTGCACGATCACCGGCATCGGCCAATGCACCGATTTAGATATCTGCATCCCCGGCGAGATCGGGAAATATACGGTAACTGCCATCGGTGAAAAGGCCTTTGCTGAAACGGCGATCACCGGGCTGACCGTGCTGGAGGGGGTTGTTACCATTGAAGAAATGGCGTTTTTCAAATGCACCAGCTTGGTAAGGGTTTCTCTTCCGCAAAGCTGTCAAACGATCGGCGGCATGTCCTTTTATTATTGTCATAGCCTTGCGCGGCTATCCTTAGGCGGCGCCGTAACGATTTGTAGAAACGCGTTTGTCAGATGCGATGCACTAACCGAGATCGATCTGCCGGATACGCTTGTCAGCATCGAGGGCGCTGCCTTTATGGCAACGCCGCTGCGCCATGTTACGATCCCTGCCAGCGTGAAGTGGATCGAGCTTTCAGCCTTTTCAGGCTGCAGCTATTTACAGACGGTAACGTTTGAAAATACAATGGGGTGGTACGAGGTGACCAAAAGAGTTACGACCGGCGGTGTGGCCGTTGACGTTACCAATGCTAATAACAATGCCAAGAACTGGGAAAATCGTTCCTTCGTTTATTGGTACCGCAAATAATTAATACGAAAGCGATATCTACCAACAAAAAGGCAGAGAATTTTGAAAATTCTCTGCCTTTTTTCTATGGCGTGTTTACAGAAGCGTGAAGCTAAGCGCCTCGCCGGAGGCGGCATCGGCAACACGCTTTCCCTTTTATTTTTTACCAAGCTCTACCGTGCGGTGGTAGGCGGCGGTCACGGCATCCATCACGGCGGCGCGAAGGCCGCCCTTTTCTAACGCGTGCACACCGGCAATGGTGCTGCCGCCGGCGCTACAGACCGCATCCTTTAGCGTAGCGGGGTTGCCGTATTCCTCTACCATACGAGCGGCGCCGCATAGCGTGCGCGCCGCGTAGGCAATGGCCTTATCACGCGGGATGCCGCATTCCACCGCGGCATCTGCCATTGCCTCGGCAAAGATATAGGCAAAGGCCGGGCCGCAGCCGGAAAGTGCGCTGGCCGCATCAATGCGGCTCTCCTCGATCGGGTCGATCATGCCGGCACCGGCAAAGTAGGTAAGAAAATCCTGCTCCTCGGCGGCGGTGGTACCGTCTGCCACGTACAGGATCACGCCCTCGCCAAGCGCGGCAGGCGTATTGGGCATGATGCGAATGATGCGGGCCTCTGCCCCGCAATCGTCACGCAGCGTGGCAATAGAGACACCAGCCGCCATAGAAATAATCACCTGGTCAGGCTGCAGCAGGCTGCGAAATGCCTTGACCGTGCCAGAAAGCATCTGCGGCTTGACGCCCAGCACCACAAAGCGGCTTTCCCGCACAAGGGTAGAAAGATCTACCGCGCAGGCGCCAAGCGTAGCGGCAAGGGCGGTGACCTTTGCTTCATCCAGGTCGCAAAGGGCGATCTTTTCGCCCGGCAGCACCTTGGCTACCGCGCGGGCAAGCGCGCCACCCATGTTACCGCAGCCGATAAATCCGATCTCATATTTCATAGCGTTTACCTCACCGTATCTGTCCGCTACCGCGGATCACGTATTTATAGGAAGTCAGCTCCGCAAGCCCCATCGGCCCACGGGCATGCAGCTTTTGCGTGGAAATACCAATCTCGCAGCCCAGGCCGAACTCGCCGCCATCGGTAAACCGGGTAGAGGCGTTGTGATACACGGCGGCACTATCGACCGCGCGTGTAAAGCGCGCCGCCGTTTCGCTATTGGCGGTCACGATCGCCTCGCTGTGGTGCGTGCTGTGGGCGGCAATATGCGCCACAGCCTCGTCAAGGCTACCCACCACGCGAACTGCCAGAATATAATCAAGAAATTCGGTATCAAAATCGCTCTCGCCTGCCGGCGTGCCGTTGATCAGGGCGGCAGCGCGTGTACAAAGGCGCAGCTCTACCGGCGCAAGGCCGGCCGCACGGCGGTCATCTACCAGCTTCTTTTGCAGGCGGGGCAAAAAGGCCGCCGCTACCGCCTCGTGCACCAGGCACACCTCGGCCGCGTTGCAAACCGAGGGGCGGCTCGTTTTGGCATTTTCTACGATGGAAAGCGCCATGTCGGGATCCGCCTCGGCATCCACGTAGATATGGCAAATGCCGGTGCCGGTTTGAATACAAGGCACACGCGCCTGCTCTACGCAGGCACGAATGAGGCCGGCGCCACCGCGCGGGATCAGCGCATCCACGTAGCCAACCGCCCCCATCAGGCGGGCAGCACTCTCGCGCGAGGTGTCCTGCGGCATATTGATAAAATCGGCCGGCAAGCCACATTCCTCTAACGCACGGCGCAGGATACTAATAATGGCCGAGGAGGTGCGAAACGCCTCCTTGCCGCCGCGCAGGATGCATACGTTGCCGCTCTTTAAGCAGAGGGCAGCCGCATCTGAGGTTACGTTCGGTCGGCTTTCATAAATAATGGCGATCACGCCCAGCGGCACCGAAACACGCGTGATCGAAAGGCCGTTTGGCCGCTCGACCGTCTCACCCGTAATGCCCACGGGGTCAGGTAGGGCCACGACCTCCTCGATCCCCTTGGCCATGGCGGCAATGCGCGCCTCGCTTAGCAGCAGGCGGTCTACCATCACGTCACCCAGGTGGGCGCGTGCGGCGGCCACGTCCTCTGCGTTGGCAGCAAGGATCTCCTTGGTACCGGCGCGCAGACAGGCGGCCATATGCAGCAGCGCCTTGTTTTTTTCCTCTGTGCCAAGCAGGGCTAAGCGCGGCGCAGCCGCCTTAGCGCGGGTAAGCATATCCAGCATAGCGTCCAATTTACTGCGCCCCCTTTGCGTAAAAGCGGGTGCAAACGGCCCTCTCGCCATTCACGATAGCATACAGCACAGCAGGATCTGCCCCGTTGGCGATCACCATATCGCAGCCCTTTTCATTACAGATCTCTGCCGCACGCAGCTTGGTGCGCATGCCGCCCGTGCCAAGTGAGGAGCCCTCGCCCCCCGCCAGCGCACGGATCTCATCGGTAATGCCATCCACCCGCTCGATCAGGCGGGCGCTTTGATCGGTGTGCGGGTCTGCCGTATACAGCCCGTCGATATCCGAAAGCAGGATCAGCAGATCCGCCCCGGCGTTGACCGCGACGTAGGCAGACAGGGTGTCGTTATCGCCCACCTTGATCTCCTCGGTGGCGATGCTGTCGTTTTCATTGATGATCGGCAAGGCACCCAGCTCCAGCAGGCGGCCGATGGTGTTGGTAAAGTTTTCAAGCCGGTCGGCATGATGAAAATCATCCCCCGTAAGCAGGATCTGCGCTACGGTATGGTTGTATTCCCCAAACAGCTTGTCATAGGTATACATCAGCTCGCATTGGCCAACCGCGGCTGCGGCCTGCTTGGTGGGGATATCGGTAGGGCGGTTCTTCAGCCCCAGCTTGCCAACGCCCATGCCGATAGCGCCGGAGGAAACGAGAATGATCTCGTGCCCGGCGTTCTTCATATCGCTTACTGTGCGGCAAAGCTCCTCGGTGCGGCGAATGTGCAGGCGGCCGGTCGGATAAGCCAGGGTAGATGTACCGATCTTGATAACAATTCGCATAAGCAATTCCTTCTTTATTGGATCAGCTTGGCCAGTACCTTTTCAATAGCAAGCGCCATGCGGTAAAAGCCAAGATCGTTCGGGTGGCAGCCGTCTACGGTGCAGCTGTCTGCATCCTCGCCGGCAAAGAGGTCTGCACCGTCTACCAGGTAGACGTTTTCATCCCCCGCTTCCCTTGCGCGGCGGTAGGTTTCCAAAACCACCTCACGGCGCGGCGCGTAGACGGCAGGGTTATATAGCACGTCCGGCGCGGAAAGCAGAATGATCGGCAGATCGGTCTGTGCGGCGCGCACAGCGCGGTACAGCGGCTCGTGCGTTGCCTGCAGGTGCTCAAGCGTGGGGGCGTTGTGGTCATAATCAGAAACGAATACCGACATAGGCAGCGAGGCAAGGTACTTCACCATGCTCTCCTCTGCGCGGGCGCTGCCGGAGAAGCCGAGATTGGTATAGTCAATATCCAGGCGGCGGGAAAGAATGGCCTGGTAGCAGTTACCGGGGCGAGAGGCGCAGCCGCCTTGGGTGATGGAGGAGCCGTAGTAGACCACGGGCAGCTCGTTGCGGTAGGCGGTGGGTGCCTCGATCAAGGCATCCCTCTTCAGGGCAATGTAAAGCGCGTCTACACGGTCGTAGAGCGGAAAGTTGATGGTATAATCGGCCATTTGCCCATCCACCCAGCGGGAAGAGGAATAGCCCTCCTTGATCCCCATCGGTGGAATATAGGTGCCCACATACTTCGATTGCTCGTCTGCTACGCGGCGGTACAGGTCAAAGCCGGATTGCCCAGCCAGCGTAAAATGCGACATCATGCCCTCGTTTTTCATGACGGCGCGAATGCCGATAAACGTAGAATTGGTGCGAAAGCGCACGCGCCCGCCGGCGGTGTTGCGATTCAGGTGGGCAACGCCATCGTTCACCGCATCGGCCACAGCCTGCGACATACGAACAAAGCAACCCTGCCCCTCATCATACTGTAGGCCGAAAATGGCAAAGGGTGCCTGTCTTGCATCCAGCCAAATGATATCCGGCTCGGTAATATTGCTCTCTACATGCAAATTACGATCAATTTCATCAATACGCATAAAGAACCTCGAAACGATATAGGATAATATACTGGTATTATAACATAGGCAACCGTGAAAAAGCAACGATTTTTCTTGATTTCTCCCTTCCCTCTTGCATTTTCTGCCCCTTTTTTCAAAATTTTTCAAAAAGATGTTGACAGGTCAACAATTGTGTTGTATAATAACAATCGGTTGTTGACAGGTCAACATCAAAAAGGAGCAGAACATGGATTCAAAACGGTTTATTCATTTCACACAAATGGTAGATACGACGCAAAAATGCGTCAAGAAGATCGAGCAGCACTTCGCCCCGCGCTTCGGCGTGAAGAGCGTGCACATTTTTTGGCTACACGAGCTGCGGCTGAACCCCGAGGGGCTTACCGCCACTGAGCTGGCAACCCGTCGCATGGTAGACCGCTCGCTGATCTCACGCGAGATGGACGACCTGAAGCGCCAGGGGCTGGTAGAGACCAAGTTGTGCGGTGGTAAAAATTACAACGCACGCCTGCGTTTGACCGCCAAGGGCATCGCGATCGCCGATCAAATCGCGGAGGCTGCGCTTTATGTACAGCACATGGCGAGCAGCGATATGACGGCAGAGGAGCTGCTGCAATTTTACACAACGTTTGAAAAGATCCGCGACAGGCTAATTGCTATTGCTACAAATATGGATAAAGAGGATATCGCACATGAACAGCAATTTGAAGCATAATTACCCCCTAGAAAAGGGTATTCCGCTCTTCCGTGATATGCGGGAGTTTTTAACGGTAAGCACCGAGAAATTTGCCGACCAGATCGCCTTTACCTATCGCATAAACGGTAGCGACAAGGAGCCACAGCGCATCACCTTCCGCCAGTTTTATCAGGACGTGCGTGCCATTGGCACCCATGCGCTGGCCGATGGCTTGGCCGGACAGCATTGCGCTTTGATCGGCCGCCTGTCTTACGATTGGATCTGCTGCTACTTTGCCCTGCTTTCGATCGGTGCCGTGCTGGTGCCGTTAGACAGAGAATGGACGGAGGCTGACCTGGTGGATACCGTGAAGCGTGCGGAATGTACCCACCTCTTCTGTGATGGCGACCTGCAAAAGAAGGCCGAGGCCATCTGCCGTGAAAACGGCATTGATGCACCCGTGTGCTTTGGCGCGGAGTGGGCAAAGCCGCTTGCCACCTACCGTGAGGAGGGCGAAGCGCTCATGGCCGATGGTGACACCGGCTTTGATACCGCCCCCATAGACCCCCGCGCGCTGGCGCTGCTGGTCTTTACCTCCGGCACTACCGGCCAGGGCAAGGGCGTTATGCACAACCAGCAGGCTCTTTTGCACAACATCTACGGTGCCTACAAGGTGCTGCGCGTATTCCCGCGCACCATTGGTCTCTTGCCGCCTCACCACACCTTTGGCTCTACCATCAGCATTTTAGCGACCGTATGCGGCGGTTCGAATATGTATATCTCCTCCGGCCTGCGCTATATCCTACAGGAGCTGCGCGAGCACAAGCCGCAGTACCTGATCTTGGTGCCGCTGTACCTGGAGACCTTCTGGCGCCGCATTTGGGCAAGCGCCAAGGAAAGCGGCAAGGATGAATTGCTGCGCAAGATGATCAAGACCAGCGAGGCGATGCGCAAGGTGGGCATTGATATGCGCGCCACCTTCTTCAAAAAGAGCGTGCTTTCTGCCTTTGGCGGTGAGCTGTGCATGGCCGTTAGCGGCGGTGCGCCGATCAGCCAGGAGATCGTAGACGGGTTTGATGCGCTCGGCGTGACCGTGGTCAACGGCTACGGCATTACCGAATGCGCACCGCTGATCGCGGCCAACCGCCTGCGCTTCCGCACGCCCGGCTCGGTAGGCGTGGCTATTCCGGACGTGGACGTAAAGATCATGAACCCCACCGAGACCGGCGAGGGCGAGATCTGCGTCAAGGGCCCGAACGTGATGATGGGTTATTACCAGAACGCGCAGGCTACCGTGGCCGCCATCGACCCGGACGGCTATTTCCACACGGGTGACATTGGCCGCCTGGATAAGGAAGGCCGCCTGTATATCACCGGCCGCCTGAAGAATCTGATCATCCTCTCTAACGGTAAAAACGTATACCCAGAGGAGATCGAGGGGCAGATCTCGGATATGGTAGAGGGCATCAAGGATCTTGTCGTTTACGAGGGCATCAGCCGCCGCGGCGTTGAGAACAATGCCATCGTGCTGGAGGTATTCCCGGATGAGGAGTACGTGAAGCGCGAGGGCATCGAGGATTTCGAGGCCTATCTGCGCCCCTACGTTGACAAGTATAACCGCACCGCCGTGCCCTATAAGAAGATAGGCCTGATCCGCGTGCGCACCGAGGAGTTCCCCAAGAACACCCTGCGTAAGATTACTCGTTTTAAGCTGGATCGCACGATCGACTAATAACAAAAAGCCAACGATGATGGAAATTCACCGTTGGCTTTTCAATACCTTGCAAGGTGCGCTGCGGCAAAAGACGCGAAAAGGCATCGCCGCAGAGCTTATGCGTTCGGCTCTCTTCGACTATTGACAGGCAAGATAAAATATAGTATACTATTCAAAGTTAACAATGCGAGGTGCTTATGCAAGTATTGAATTTTATCTACAATCTTTTATGGGGTGACCTGTTCACCATTCCGCTACCCGGCGGCTCCTCGGTCGGCATTTCGCTGCTGGTTTTGATCTTGATCCCCATGGGCTTGTATTTCACCGTGCGTACAAAATGCTTGCCAATTCGCTGCTTTCCCGAAATGCTGCGCATTACCGCAGAAAAAAAGACCACACAATCCGGCGCCATTTCCGGTGTACAGGCTTTGATGATTTCTACCGCCACCCGCGTAGGCATGGGCAATCTGGTAGGCGTGGTAGCTGCCCTTTCCGTCGGTGGTGCCGGTGCCGTTTTCTGGATGTGGATCACGGCGCTGATCGGCGCCTCTACTGCGTATATTGAGGCGACCCTGGCGCAGATGCACAAGGAGCCTGATCCGATGTACGGTGGCTATCGCGGCGGCCCGGCGCACTATATCCACCACCTGTTTGCCGGCAAACGAAGATTCAGCATTCTGGCTATTCTGTTTGCCATTTCCGGCCTGCTTTGCTGGGGTGGCATCAGCCAGGTGATCGGCAACTCGGTCTCCTCGGCCTTTGAATACGCCTTCCATATCCCGCCCATCGTTTCTACCGTGATCTTGGTAGCTGCCTCAGCCTTGATCGTGCTGCGAAAGAACACCACCGTCAAGATGCTGGATATTTTGGTGCCAATCATGGCTGCTATATACTTTGCTGCCGCCCTCTTTATTGTTGTAAAAAACATTGGTCAGCTGCCCACTGTTTTCTCTCGCATTTTTGAAGAGGCCTTTGGCCTGCGGCAGGTCGTGGCCGGCGGCTTTGGTGCCGCCTTGATGAACGGTGTCAAGCGCGGCCTGTTCTCGAACGAGGCTGGCTCCGGCTCTGCCCCCTGCGCCGCAGCAGCGGCTGACGTCAGCCACCCCGCCAAGGCCGGCCTGTATCAGGCGCTGGGCGTATTTATCGATACCATCATCATCTGCACCTGCACCGCCATGATCATGCTGCTGGTTCCTTCTGATCTGTTAGCGGGGCTGGAGGGCATGCCACTTTTGCAAACGGCCATGCAGTACCACTTTGGCCAAGCCGGGGTCATCTTTATTGCCATCATTCTTTGGCTGTTCAGCTTCTCTACCTTCCTTGGGGTGCTGTATTATGCCCGTCCCAACGTGGCCTATCTGTTTGGCAACAGCGCCGTAGCCCAGCTGGTCTGCAAGATCCTGTATCTTGCCATGCTGTTCATCGGCGGCCTCGCTGCCTATACCTTCGTTTGGGATCTCGGTGATATCGGCATTGCCCTTTGCACCGTGATCAACGCGATCGCTATTATTCCCCTTTCCGGCAAGGCTGTGCGCGCGCTGAACGAATATATGGCACAAAGCAAGGCTGAGCGCCAGGCAAAAAAAGAGCAAAAGGACGCATAAAAAAGAACCGGCAGCACCACATGCTGCCGCTTCTTTTTAACCGTTAAAAACAACTTTTTTATTCACGTAATCGTAGCAAAGCGCACGCTTAGCTCTCAGCAGGTGGTCGCAATTGTTCCCCACACGCAGCAGCTTCAGCATACCAACGTTCACGTCTACGGATACCACGTTAAAGCAATCAAAGGTGCGGGAACCGGGAATACGAACACCATCGCTCCAGTCATGCCAGGCGGTAGCGCATTCCACCGTTACGTTCAGTACCCCGCCGGCCGTGATGCCGAAATAGTCGCGGTGCTCGTGCCCTGCCAGGTTGCAGACGTGAATACCGCCGCCAGCGATAAATTCCGCAATCGTATCCTCGTATACCGTTTTCCCCTTTTTGCCAAAGCGCGCCTCGTAATCGTGGTAGGTGGTAAAGGTGCTCTCCGGCACGGTCGACAAGCCGGCCGACATCTGATGCATGGCGGTGACCACGTGCAAGCCCTTTTCCTTCGCCTCATCCAAAAGACCCTTCAGCCAAGCCGTGTGTGCTTCCTTCTCATTATACAGATCAAGCACGATCAGGCGGATATTCGCCTCGGGAAAATCCTGATAATACGAGGTAGGCGTTTCTCCCGGCATAAAGGTAACGCCCCAATCCTCGGTATGGTTAAAGAGCAGGCGATGCACCGATTCCTGCGTGGCAAAGCAGGGCGTGCCCTTTGCCCAATCCGAATTGGCCTCACAATCATGGTTGCCCACACAGTTGAGGATCGGTCTGGCACAGGGCACCTCCTGCATGGCGTACAGATCGTTATAGCTCAGCTGACTGGCGCCGCAATAGTCGCCCGTGTGCAGGGCAAAGGAAATAAAATTTTGATAGTGGTTAACGAAATCCACCATGCGGTTCCAAAGATCTGAGCGGGTGTGGATATCCGAAAGATGAACAAACTGCAGCGGCTTGTAGGCATCCCCCCAAAAGCGTGATCTGCCCACACTACCCTGAATAATAAAGGGCTCTAAATCGCGGTTCAGCTCTAAAATATGATCCTGCTCTAAACAAGGTATCATCATCGTTCCCCCCATTTTGTTTTTCTTCATTTTACAACGGCATGCCAAAAAAGTCAATATAGAAAGAGAAAAAATCGAGCTGCAAGCAGCTCGATTTTTTCTTATTTAGAAAGCAATTCCTTATCGCTTGCGAACTTGCTGCCGCTGCCGGCCTCAAAGAGTGCAAGCAGATCCTCAACTGTGAGGCTCTTCTTTTGCTCACCCTTAATATCCACCACTACACGCCCCTCGTGCAGCATGATCAGGCGGTTGCCGTACTTGATGGCATCATACATGTTATGCGTTACCATCAGAGTGGTCAGCTTATTTTCGGTTACCAGCTTGTCGGTAATAGACAGCACCTTGGCCGCTGTTTTCGGGTCAAGGGCAGCCGTATGCTCGTCAAGCAGCAGCAGCTTAGGCTTACGCAGGGTGGCCATCAGCAGCGTCACCGCCTGGCGCTGGCCGCCGGAAAGCAGACCAACCTTGGTAGAGAGACGGTTTTCAAGCCCCAGCTCCAGCTGTGAAAGGAGCGCCTTATAGCTCTCACGCTCCTTGCGCGGGCAGCCCCAGATCAGCTTGCGTTTGGTGCCGCGGCGCGCCGCGATGGAAAGATTTTCAGCGATCTCCATATCCGGCGAGGTGCCCTTCATCGGGTCCTGGAACACGCGGCCAAGGAATTTTGCCCGCTTATGCTCAGGCATGCTCGTAACGTCTACGCCGTCGATCTCTATGCTGCCGTAATCCGGGCGCCATACGCCGCAGATCGCGTTCAGCATGGTGCTCTTGCCGGCGCCGTTGCCGCCGATCACGGTAACGAAATCCCCATCCTCAATGGTCAGATCAAAGCCGTTGAGCGCCACCTTGGCGTTGACCGTGCCGGGGTTAAAGGTCTTTTGCAGGTTGGTGATCTTAAGCACGCTCTTCACCCCCTGCCTCTTGCTCACCGGCCGGTGCCGGTTGAATAGCTTTCTGCTTGGTAAAATACTCGCCCTTCAGGTAAGGAACCGCCAAGAACAGCGTTACGATAATGGCCGAAAGCATCTTCAAATAGTCTGTCTTCAGCCCCAGCAGGATCACAAAGTTGTAAATGATGTAGTAGACCACGCCACCGCCGATAACGCCCGTCAGGCTGACAACGAAATTCGGCTTAATCTTCATAGAAACAGAAAGACCGATAAAGATGGCGGCCAGGCCGATCACGATAGCGCCACGGCCATCGTTGATATTGGCAGAGCCCTTGTACTGTGCCAGCAGCGAGCCGGCCAGCGCCACGATTCCGTTTGAAATAGCCAGACCAAGCACCTTGTTCAGCTTGACGTTGACACCCTGCGCACGGCTCATATCCGGGTTATCGCCGGTGGATTTCAGCGTAAGCCCCACCTCGGTGTAGAAGAAGAGCCACAAAATCACGATTGTGGCAACGATGATCAAGCCGGCTGTTACCACGGCCATAGGGTTGTTGCTCATATGCAGCAGCAGCCGATTGGCACGCGGGTCGATCGCTACCAGCGAGCGACCACCGAGAATAGTCAGATTGACCGAATAAAGGAATAGCTGTGTCAAAATACCGGCCAAGATCGAGGGAATGCCCAGGGCCGTATGCAGCAGGCCGGTGATCACACCGGCGAGAGCCCCCGCCAGGAAGGCGATCAGCACGCTCAGCCAGACCGGCATGCCGGCCGCCAGCAACACCGCGAAAACACAGCCACCCGTGCAGATCGAGCCGTCAACGGTCAGATCGGCAATATCTAAGATCTTATAGGAGATATAGACACCAATGGCCATCAATCCCCAGATCAGCCCTTCCGCTACCGCGCCGGGCAATGCATTCAAAAAAGCCATAATAAATCGTTTACCTCAAAAGGAAAATTAGTTTTCAGGTACTTCAATACCCAGCTGTGCGCAAAGCTCCTCGTTAAATACGACAGAGGGCTCCAGCGTCTTGATCGCAAAATCGTAGACCTGCTTCTCGCCGGTCAAGATCTGTGCAGCCATCAAGCCGGTCTCCCAGCCAAGCTGGTAGTAGTCGATGGCCAGGCTGGCATAGCAAACCGTGCTGGCATAGCTGGTGTAAACCGGCACGTTGTTTTCGCTGCAAATGGTGCCCACGATGGCATCGTTCTGTGCCACGGTGTTATCCGAGGGAATGTACAGCGCCTTACACTCCGTTACCAGACCGTTTACCAGTGCCTGCAGCTCGGTCGTTTCAGAGAAGGTGTAGGCCTTTACCACAATGCCCTCAGCCTCAAAGAGTGCCTTTACGGCCTCATACTGTAAAAGGGAGTTAGATTCGTTTGCGCAGTACAGCACGCCAACCACGTCGCCTGCTACCAGGTCAAGGGTGTCGATCATCATCTGCGCCTGCTCGTCAAAGGGAACGGCATCCGAGGTGCCGGAAACGTTGCTCGGAATATTGCCGGCAAAGGTATCGGCATAGTCGGTTACCGAGGTGCCCAGCACAGGGATATCCCAGGTAGCATTGGCGGCAGCCAGCAGCGCGGGGGTCGCGTTGCCCATGATCAGATTCACGTTCTTTGCGGTAAAGGTGTTGATCACCGCATTGCACAGATTAGGCTCGCCGGCCACCTGTACGTCGATCGTAACGGTCTTGCCGGCCTTTTCCATTTCGGCCGTCAAGGCGTCCTGAAAGCCCTTGGTCGCCGCATCCAGAGATGGGTGCACCGCCAGCTGGCAAACGCCAACGGTATAGTCGGTTCCGTTGCCACAGGCGATAAGCGAAACGCAGGAAAGGGCGCAAAGCACCAGCGCCATAATAAAAGATAATGCCTTTTTCATGTTCATATGCTCCTTAAAAAGATCTATCATTCTGCGACTCTGCCGCAAAATTACAAAAGAAAAAGCCCCGCTCCTTCCGCTACCGGAAAGAAACAGGGACAGCCGTGCCGTGTTACCACTCTGCTTCGCTCTTTTCTCACAAAAAGAGCCTCATTAGGTGCCAATACACCCGCGCGATATAACGGTCGCACCCGGTAAGGCCTACGCAACGCTGTCTTCAGCCCACAGCTCGCAGAAGGAATTCCCCGCCCCTGCACGATTGCCTCGCACCACCCGGCAACTCTCTGCCCGGCAGGAAAACGGATACTGGTTTCTGCTCAAACGCTTATTGTTATGTAGGAATTATAGCAAATACGCTTGCATTTGTCAAGATTTTTTTGAAAATTTCATATGTTTCAAAGAAAAAGACCCGCCATTGATTCCAGACGGGTCTAAAGAAACGTATGATCATTTCTTTTTGCTATATTTATTATACCCACATCCTCGCAAATGTCAAGCCATAAAAATCACCCCCACATGAAGTGGGGGGTGTAG
>JAZQVK010000128.1:0-2861 GCA_045631765.1 Eubacteriales bacterium | reverse complement strand
GTGTGTATTATCGTTTTTCTGCTTGGATTAAATCTTGTAAGGGGCAGAAAGATATTATTTAAAAATATAAAGCTTTAAGGGCTACCACCACGGCGACCTGCGATAAAGCAGGTCTGCCGAACGATGCTTGCCCTTACGGGCAAGTGATGTCGGCTTCGCCTAATGATGTAGCCTTCGGCTGTGATGTAGTGCCTACGGCACAGTGGGCAAACATCACATCACTCGCGACCTTCGGGAGCAACATCATTACGAACGAAGTGAGTAACATCACTTTTGCGTAAGCAAAAACATCACTTATATTCCTTCCGAAAACAAAATATCGTATAACGTATAACACACTATACCTTGCAAGCAAGATCGTGTGAAAAAGGGGCGAGAAAACCTCGTCCCTTTTCTGCTTTGATATAAAACTGCTTTACGGTAGGTGCCCACAGTCTCTCCTTCTTTTTATAGCTTGTTTTCATATCGCTCGGCGGTGATGCTGCCGTCCTTAACGTGCAGGCGGCAGGCGCGTGCGGTGCGCTCCTCGCGGTAGCCGCTGCCATCCTTGGGCGCATAATCACGCCCGTGGTAGATGGCGTAATATTCGCCCCGCCATTTGATCACGCTGTGGTGGCCGGTGCCCTCCTCAAACTCGTTTTTGATCAGCACCGGGGCAAAATGCCCGTCCTTTGTGTGCTTTTCAAGATCGATCTTGGTCAGGTCGGTCTCACTCGTCTTGGCTGCTGCGTAGCCGATGTGGTAGGTATCGTCCTGGTAACAGCCACCGCTGTACATCACGTACTGCCATTCCCCCTCCCGGAACCAAAAGGCTCCCTCAATGGTGTGCCAGTTGCGTGCCGGCGTGCATTGCGGGGTAAACCACTCCTCATCAAAGGTGGGAACGATCATCTCGCGCGGATGGTTTGCCGGTGTGTAGGGGTCAAGCAAGCGATCAATATAGATGCGCGTGCCAATCCGCTCACAATCCTCGTTGTTTTTCGCGTACCATAGAAACAGACCGCCCTCGGTCCTCACCGCGTGCGAATCAATCGAGAAATGATCGTATAACCGCTTTTCGTCAGTAAACGGCCCAAGCGGCGAGGTGGCGCGTGCTACGTGCATATGCTCAAAGCAGGCCTCGCCGTTAATGCTTCGATTGCAGGAAACGTACATGTAATAGATGCCCTCATGCTTGATGACCGAGGGCGCCCAAAAATCCCGTCCGTCTGCAAAGGCGGTCACCACGCCCTCGTAGTGCCACACGTCTGTCAGCTCGGTGGCGGAATAGGCCTCAACCCCCTCGCCGCCGGTCACGTACAGATACAGCTTGCCGTCATCCTCAAAAATAAAAGGGTCTGGCTGGGTTCTTCCACAAACGTCAAATTTTAGCTTCATGGTGCTTTCCCCATTTCCTTCAACAGATTTTCCGCGTATGCAAAAAAACCGGCATCGCTCGGGTGTAGCTCCAGGTCACCAAAAAGCGCCTCGTCGGGCGGCACAAGCGGCATGCCATTGATCACGCGCACGGTGGGGTAGGGCTTACAGACCGTCTCGATCATGTCTGCCAGCTCTGCAAACGTACCAAAGGGAGGCACGGCTTCGTGATTCTTACGCCAGATGGGTGTGACGGCATAGATCGGCACGCCGGGGTACTGCTTGACCAGATTTTCAAAAAATCCGGCCGCATTGGCGGTCAGTGTCGGGCGGTCTTGGTATCCCCAATCGTTTGTGCCGTAGGCAACCAAGATCATATCGGCATGCACACCGCTGGGCGCCGCGCTCATGGCAGGGTCAAAGATCGCGCCGCCCAGGCTCTTGTTATGCAGCGCCATGCCCAGCGCGTCGGCCACGCGCATGGCGTAGGTGTTTTGCGGGTGCAGGGCGTCATACCCCTGGGTGATCGAATCGCCGTAGGCAATCAGCGTTTTTTCACGCTTAACGGGGGTGACGTAGGTGGCTCCCATCACGGTCAGCTCAGAAAGCTCTGCTTGTACCGAATGCGGTAGCAGGATGCGTACCGTCTTTTTTCCCTCGCTGAGCGCGATCTCCTCGCAAAAACTGCCTAAGGGGTACACGGTCCAGGCGTAGTTACCAACGGCATCCTCATCCTTCAGGTTGGAAAATGAAGCGATCGGCTTATCGTTTTCTAATATGTCAAACGCGTAGTAGCTTCGCACGCCGCTTTTTTCGGTGTTGCGGCCGGCAATGCGCAGGGCGGTGCCGTCTGTCTGAAAGGTCAGCTGCACACCGGCAGGATAGTAGAGGTTGGGATTGTCGATCACGGCCGTCTCCTGCTCGGTAAAGCGCAGAAAGCGGATATAGCCGTCTACCTCGATCACGTCAAAGGCACCTTGCGTGACCGCCTTGATCTGTTCTAAGCAAAGCTGCATCGTTTTTTCCTCCGTAGATTTGATAGATGTGTTCATTCTATCATATTTTGTTGGTGAAATCAAGATCTGAAACCTAAATCACGCAGGCTTCTTCCGTCACGGCCTACGCCGTGCCACCTTTTCTCGGAGGAAGGCCTTCGCTGGTTCGACTCTGTCTACAGACCCGAAATGCCCGAAATGCATCTACAAAATTCTGAAAAACAATGAAATCGTGCTTTGCACGATGAAATCCTCACTCCGTTCGGATGAAATCTTCAGCCTACGGCTTCAGATGAAATTAAATCCGCCTCTCCTATTCCGACAAAGTCGGATTTCATCGCGAAGCGATTTCATCCACCGTAGGTGGATTTCTCCCGCAATCGGCGGATTTAACTGAAAAAAGCACTTGCTTACGCAAGTGCTTTTTTCTGGTGGGGGATGGTGGATTCGGACCACCGAAGTCAGTGACAACAGATTTACAGTCTGCCCCCTTTGGCCGCTCGGGAAATC
>JAZQVK010000127.1:0-3547 GCA_045631765.1 Eubacteriales bacterium | reverse complement strand
AGCGGCAGGTGCAGATCAATCGACCGTAGGGCGGCGGCGCGCGCCTGATGATCCGGCATGCGTGCGGCCAGCGCGGCATAAAAGGCGCGTGAATGATCGGGGTGCAGCATATGCACCAGCTCGTGCAAAACAACGTATTCTAACGCCGGCATCGGCACCTGCAGCAGCCTTGTATTCAAGGTGATGCTCGCCCTTTGGCGGCAGCAGCTTCCCCAGCGCGAGACCATTTGCCGGTAATGCACCATTGGCCTGGCGAACAGGCCGCTAAAATGCTGCTCGTAAAGCCGGTCAAAGGCCGCACCGATCACCTGCTTTGCTTGCCCCGTGATGTAGGTCTGCAAAAGGGTGGCATACTGCTCTTCCCCCTCCTGTGGGCGGATGGCCAGGTAGATCTCCCCGTCCACCGCCCATACACGACGTGTCGCATCACGCAGAAGACGTATTCGGCAAGGATCGCCAAGCACCATGACCGTGCCCCCATCCACCAGCTGTGCAGGTGCACGCTGCCGCTTTTCCGCAATAGCATCCATCGCACGCAAGAGGCGCGGCATATTGGCCAAAAGAAAGGCCTCTATCTGCTGCTGGGGGCAGAGACGCGGCACAGAAACGGCAAGGCTGCCATCCTGCCGCACGCGGGCGTTCATATTTTTCACGGGCTTGCGGTGCAATTCGTAAGGAATCTCCCGTCCCTTGTACAACAGTAGTTTCTTCATATTCTTTCCCCCGTTTCATTATAGCACATTTTGGGCGCTTTTGTCCTGTTTTTTGCAGATATTCATAGAAATATGCTTGATTTTTCAAAGCGCATATATTATAATAGGTAACATACACGGCCATGGAGGATGGATATGAAAAAGTCACGCCGCAAAACAACACCCCCTGCGCGATACGCGCCACAGCCTGATATCGGCCTTTCGGCCGAGCAGGTAAAGGGTCGTATCGCAGAGGGGTATACCAACTATATAAAGCGCCCCTCGGCCAAGCCGGTTTGGAGGATCTTGAAGGACAACGTATGCACCTTCTTTAACCTGATCTGGGCGATCATCATCGGCGTTATTTTAGCGCTGCAGGCATACGGCGAGCTGTTCTTTACCTTTACGATCATTATGAACACGCTGATCGCCGTGGTGCTGGAGATCCGCGCCAAGATCACCTTAGAGAAGCTAAATCTGGTAACGGCACCACGGGTAGACACCGTGCGTGGTGGGCAGGTGCTCTCAATTGATTCAAACGACCTGGTATTAGACGACGTGATCCTGCTTTCCGCCGGCGAGCAGGTGCCGGCAGATGCCATTCTGCTGGATGGCATGCCCGAGCTGAATGAGAGCATGCTGACGGGTGAATCGGATGCCATTAAAAAGAAGCCGGGCGACATGCTGCTTTCCGGCAGCTATATCATCTCCGGCAGCTGCCGTGCACAGGTTGAGCGAGTTGGACAGGATAATTACATACAGTCAATCGCGCGACAGATCAAATCGGTCAAGGCACCGCAATCCTATCTGTTCCGCGATATGAACAAGCTGATCCGCTATATTGCCATCTTTATTGGCCCGGTAGCGGTGGCCCTTTGCCTGAACAACTACTTCCAGGCCGACAAGGTGATGGATACCGCCCTGCTGAAAACGGCGGGCGCCCTGGTAGGCATGATTCCTGCCGGCATGTATCTGCTGATTACCGTTGCCCTTTCCTTTGGCGTGCTGAAGCTGGCACGCAAGCAGGCGCAGGTACGGGATACCTACAGCATTGAAATGCTTTCTCGAACGAACATGCTATGCTTAGACAAGACCGGCACGATTACCGACGGTACCATGCGTGTGGTTGAGCAGGTGGCACTTTGCGACCTGCCGGGCAACGAATGCGGCAACCTGATTGCCTCGATCATGGCGGCGCAAAGCACGCAAAACTTCACCTCGGATGCGCTTTGTGCGTACTACAAGGTAGAGGAGCCGCTTACCGTCTCCTACAACATCCCCTTTTCTTCTAAGAGAAAGTACACGGCCACCGCCTTTGCGGGGCGTGGCACCTACGCCATCGGCGCGCCGGAATTTCTTTCGGTGGGTGAGCTGACACCGGCGCTGCAGCAGCAGATCAACACCTACGCAGCCGCCGGGCAGCGCGTGCTGATGCTGGCCGGCTCTACGAGCGAGACGGCCGAGGATCAGCTGCCGGCTGGCATGAAGCCGCTTGCGCTGGTGATCCTCGAGGATCACATTCGCCCCGAGGCGCCGGATACGATTGCCTGGTTTGTGGAAAACGACGTGCATATCAAGATCATCTCGGGTGATAACCCGGTCACCGTTTCGGCCATTGCCAAACGTGTTGGCGTGGCAGGTGCCGAGCGCTTTGCCTCGCTTGAGGGCAAGAGCGAGGAAGAGGTGATCGCCATGGCTGACGACTATACCGTATTTGGCCGCGTAACGCCCGAGCAGAAGCTGACCCTGGTCAAGGAGCTGCGCCGCAGAGGCTACGTGGTCTCTATGACCGGCGACGGCGTGAATGACGCAATGGCGCTGAAGGAGGCCGATTGCAGCATTGCGATGGCCGATGGCAGCGGTGTAGCACGCAACATCTCGAACATCGTGCTGCTGGATAACAACTTTGCCACCCTGCCAAGCGTTGTGCGCGAGGGGCGGCAGGTGGTAAACAACGTGCAGCGCTCCTCTACCCTATTTTTGATGAAAACACTGGTCTCGATCATGCTCTCCTTTATCTGCATCGTTTTGACAGAGACCTATCCGCTTTCCCCCTCCTCGCTTGTGATGGTAGAGGTCTTCGTGATCGCCATTCCCTCGGTGGTGCTGACCTTCCAGCCCAACCACAACCTGATCGAGGGGCGGTTCCTCAGCTCGGTGCTCAAGCAATGCATCCCCTATGGGCTAACGATTTTGATCAACATCCTATTAGCGATGCTCTGTAGCCGTCTGTTCAGCCTTGGTCTGCCGGCAGACACCAGCTCTGCTGCGCACACGCTGGTGATCCTGGTCTTTACGCTAACGGCGTTTATGAACCTGGTCTTCCTGTGCCATCCGCTCAACCGTATTCGCGCGGCCTGCGTTGGTCTTTCTGCCCTTTGCATTGCCGGCGGCACTTTGATCGACGGCCTGGTGCTGGGCGGCGAGATCTTTGGCGTTTCTACCCTGTCGGTACCGGTGCTGCTGCTTACGGCGGTTTTGCTGGCGCTGGTCATTCCCCTGCACCTTGGCCTGGCGGCCTTGTACCACCTAATCGTAAACGCAATCGAGCGCAAAAAAGCCTCACGAGCATAACAAAAAAACCGGGCAGAACGCCAAATGCGTTCTGCCCGATACTTTTAGCTTTACGGGGTGAGACGGTTGGGGCCGCGGAAGAGGAACTGCACCTCCTTGATCGACAAGCCGAGGAACAGCATGGTCAAGCGGTCAATGCCCAGACCAAAGCCGCCGTGCGGCGGGCAACCGTAGCGGAAGAAGCGGAGGTAGAATTCTACGTCCTGTGCCAGGCCCTTTTCCTCTGCCTGTGCCTTCAGCACTTCGTAGCGGTGCTCACGCTGGGCACCGGTGGTGATCTC
>JAZQVK010000126.1:0-16607 GCA_045631765.1 Eubacteriales bacterium | reverse complement strand
TTATAAAAAATTTTTTATAAAGTACTTGTATTTACGAACGGAGGAACGCGGCTATGAAGCAAAAGATGCTTGCCCGCGCCGGGCAGATCATAGGCTGGCTCCTTACTGCCTTGATTTTGCTTTGCGCTCTGCTGCTGGGGGCTGCCTTTGTTCGCATTTGCCTCGCGGGGGATGCCCCCTTCACGCGTGAGCGCGTAGCCGAGGCGCTTGCCCGGCTTTTGCCGCTTTTTCTACTTACGCTGCTCGTACTTGTTGCGGGGGGGGTGATACAGGTCGTGATGGCGGTGCGCTTTGGCGAAAAGAAGGGTGCTGTGCGCGGCATCTGCCTGGATAAGGCGCCGCAGATCTTACCCCATAGACAGCGTATATTGCGCCTGGTGCTACTTTGCGTGGCGCTGCTGCTGATCGTACTTGGTGCCCTGAACGGCAGCATGCGTGACGTGCTGGAAAAGGCCGTGCGCATCTGCACCGAATGTATAGGACTTGGCTGATATGAAAAACAAACAAGGCTCTCTTCACGCCTGGCTTGCTGCCCACCGGCCAAGCAAGCGGCGCTTGATTCAGGTATATGCCGCCCTGCTGTTTAACGCAAACCTCAAGGGCTTTCTCACCGGCCGCATCTATAAGGGCCCCGGCAAACTGCTTTGCACGCCCGGGCTGAATTGCTATTCCTGCCCCGGGGCAACCACGGCTTGCCCACTTGGCGCGCTGCAAAACGCGCTGGCCGCCAGCGGCGCGCGCGTGCCGTATTACATCTTCGGTATTTTGATGCTTTACGGGCTGCTGCTTGGTCGCACGATCTGCTCCTTCCTTTGCCCCTTTGGGCTCTTGCAGGAGCTATTACATAAGATCAAAACGCCCAAGCTGAAAAAGAACCGCCTTACCCGCGCCCTCTCCTACCTCAAATATCTGCTGCTGGCGGTGCTGGTTGTTTTTTACCCCGTTTTTTACATGCTGCAGGATGGTACGCTTCCTGCCTTTTGCAAGTATATCTGCCCGGCCGGCACGCTGGAGGGGGCAGTCGCTCTTCTTTCGCACGTGGGAAATTCGGCCATGTTTCGCATGCTGGGGCCGCTCTTTACCTGGAAATTCCTCTTGCTGCTGGCGTTTGTTGTCGGCTCGGTGTTTGTCTATCGCTTTTTCTGCCGCTTTTTCTGCCCACTTGGCGCGATCTACGGTCTTTTCAACCGCTTTTGCCTGCTTGGCGTAAAGGTAGAGCAGAGCCAGTGCATTGATTGCGGCCTGTGCACCGGCCATTGCGGGATGGATATTCGCCGCGTGGGCGACCACGAATGTATTCAATGCGGCGAGTGTATTACCGTTTGCCCCACCGGGGCGATCACCTGGCGCGGCGGCAGACCCGTGCTGCCCGCAAACGAGATCGCGGAGCCGGCTGTCAAAGAAAAGCAGGATAAAAGGAGCAGGCTTGTGCGCACAGTTTTCTCGTTGCTGCTTGTCGGTCTTTTGCTGTTTGCGCTGGTTTATTATAACTTCCTTGACCGGGGACAGCCTGTCGTAGAGGGCGGCGGCGTGTACGGCAGCGCGGTTGGCGACCTGTGCTACGATCTTTCCGTTCCGTTATACGGCGGGGGGGAAGAGTGCTACGTGCTTTCTGAAAACCGCGGCCGCATCACGGTGATCAATTTCTGGGGCGTATGGTGCGCGCCGTGCAAGGAGGAGCTGCCTGCTCTTTCTGCCATCGCGGCCGATTATGCCGGGCGCGCCACCGTGCTTGCTATTCACAGCGCGCTGGAGGCTGCGCAGGCGCCCGGTTATATTGAGGAATACTACCCGGATAGCACCATGCTCTTTGGACAGGATACGGCAGAGGATGCCTTTTATGCGCTGCTGGGCGGTAAGGACCTGTATCCCCTCACCGTCGTGCTGGATCAAAACGGCTTTGTGCTTGCCCGCTTTGAGGGCGAGCTTGATTACGAGACGTTGGCTTCCTTGATCAGGGAGGCCGGCTGAAAGAAGCGCGAAGGGCATTGCCCTTCGCGGTTCTTTCCTAAACGGACATGCTTTTGGGAAAAATGTCTTTTCGGCTGCTTGCAAATGGAAGGCAAGAGCGTTAAAATAAAGGTGTTGCTTTTTATGTTGTTGAAAGAGGCCTTTTGAAATGAAAAAGAATTGGGAATACGTGGTTTTGGGCGTTGTTTTTGTGCTGGTCACCATGGCGGCGATCTGGACACAGCAGCCCCTTTATCGCTATCTGCCGCTTTGCGTGTCGATGGTTATTTACCTGTTGCAGGCCCACGTCAGCCGCTATGCCTACCTGCTTGGCTCGCTAAACTCGCTGCTATATACGGTCGTTTACGTCAGCCTTAAGGTCTACGGCTCTGCTGCCTCGGCATTTTTCATCTCCTTTCCCATGCAGATGATCACCTTTTTTATGTGGCGCAGAAGGGCAGACGGTCATTCTACCATCCTGCGGCAGATGAAATGGCGTGGCCGCCTGCTGACGCTGGTGCTCTTTTCAGTAGCTTGGACGACCCTGTATTTGATCTTGAACGCACTCGGCTCTGCTTCCGTCGTGCTGGATAATACCACCACGCTGCTCGGCGTTCTCGTGTATATCCTGACCATGTTCTCCTTCATTGAGTATACCTATTTGCAGATCGTGGTAAACGTGTTCGGCATCCTGCTCCAGATCTCTCTTATGAAGGATAATCCCGGGCAGATCACCTACCTGATCATGACATTGTATTCGACAGTTTTTGCCGTGCGCGCTATCTTTCGCGCCCGTGCGCTGTATAAAAAACAACAGGAGGAAAGAAAACATGAAAATTCTGGAATCGAAGATCATTGCAACACTATCTCCCTCTGAAGAGAATCCCCGGAATAGCGAGGGCTCCTTTATCCGCTTAAACGATGGGCGCATTCTGTTTGGCTACAGTCGCTTTCTCAAGGGTGGTGGCGCCGGTGACCATGCCCCTTGCCAGATTGCCGGCCTCTATCTGGATGAAAAGGGCGAGCGGCTTTTGAGTGAACAGCCGTTTACGCTGGCCTCTGCCGATGAATATGGCGATGACGTGCAGAACGTGATGAGCGTTTCACTCTTGCGTATGGAGAATGGGGATATAGGGCTTGTGTTTGGCATAAATCATCAGGGGCTGGCGGCCGATGAATATAACCGCCGTGATGGGCACTTGGATTTTGTTTTACGCCGTGCGTCGGAGGCACAGCCCTTTTTGAAGGAAAGCGAGGTGCTTTGCACCACCGGCGTGCGCGCCTATTACGTGGTTAACAACGACCGTGTACTGCGCCTGGAAAACGGTCGCCTGCTTTTGCCGACCGCACGCCATTTTTTGAACTACGTAGGCGGGCGTGTCGTCTTTGACCACCGGGCAGAGGCGCATATCTTTTATTCGGATGATGACGGCCGTAGCTGGTGCGAGGCACCCGGTGCCGTACAGCTGCCTAATATCGGTGTTTCCCGCTCCGGCATGCAGGAGCCGGGGCTTTGTGAATTGCCAAGCGGCGTTGTGCGTCTGTTTGCCCGCACCGATCTGGGGAGTCAGTACGAAAGCTTTTCGTATGATGGCGGTATGAATTGGTCGGCGGCGCAGCCCAGCAGCTTTACCTCGCCCGATGCCCCGTTGCGCATTGCGCGGAACCCTTACAACGGCAGGTACTATGCCGTTTGGAATCCCATCCCCTATTACAACGGCCGCCCGGATACCGGCGTGCATTGGTGCCGCAATCCGCTGGTGATCGCCGAAAGCACCGATGGCATCCACTTTGGTGGCCCCACCGTGCTGGAAAGCGACCCAACACGCGGCTATTGCTACCCGGCCATCCATTTTGTAGACGAGCGAACCATGCTGCTCAGCTATTGCAGCGGCGGCCCGGTATACGAAAAAATGGTGGGTGGCTCGCACGTACTGGCGGAAACGACCATTCGCCGCCTTGTAATCGAATAAAAGCAAAAAAGAGACCGACTGGTCTCTTTTTTTGCCTGTTTTTTCCTGCAAAAATCGGAAAGCATGAATATTTTTGCAAGTTGTCTTGCAAAAATAAAGAAGATGTGCTATACTTATTATATTGCATTGTCGGCCGTGTGCCGGCTGAGCTTGGGAGGGAAAAGCATGGAAAACGACATTGAGAGCAAGATCCGAAATCGGTTTTCGGAATTTTCCAAGGGGCAAAAAAAGATCGCCTCCGCGATCCTGGATAATTATGATAAGGCTGCGTACATGACCGCCGTGAAGCTTGGCGAGCTGGTAGAGGTCTCTGAATCTACCGTTGTGCGCTTCGCCGTGGAGCTGGGTTATGCGGGGTACCCCGAGCTACAGCGTGCCGTGCAGGAACTGGTGCGTGCTAAGCTGACCTCAAATCAGCGCATCCAGATCTCCGATATCCGCTATGGAGATGGTGATATTCTGGATAGCGTGCTGAGCGCGGACATCGGCAAGATCAAATATACGATGGAAAATATTGATCGCCCGTCCTTTCACGCGGCGGTAGAGGCAATGGCAAGCGCCAAGCGGATTTTTGTTATTGGTGCGCGCTCGTCTGCCTCGCTTGCTTCCTTTTTTAATTTTAACCTGCGCATGATCTTAGATAACGTGATTCTTGTGCAGCCTGCCAACCGCGGCGAGGTGTTTGAGCAGATCCTCGATATCGGCCCGGGAGACGTGATCTTTGCTATGAGTTTTCCGCGCTATTCTACAAACGTGATCAATGCGGTCAAATACGCCCATGCGCAGAATGCCGCCGTGATCGCCTTGACAGACAGCATGCTGTCACCGATCGCGAAGGATGCGCAGCACGTGCTGATCGCGCAAAGCGATATGGTTTCCTACGTGGATTCGCTGGTAGCGCCGCTCAGCATTCTGAATGCCATTCTGGTGGCCATTACCAAAACGCAAAAGGAACGGGTGACCGCCCGCTTTGACAAGCTGGAGCGCATCTGGGATGAATATGAAGTCTATGCAAAACGCTAAGGGGTCGCGTGTGCTGGTCATCGGCGGCGGTGCCGCCGGCATGATGGCCGCCGGCTGCGCGCTGGAGGCCGGTGCCGCTGTTACGGTGCTGGAGGGCAATCAGCGCCCCGGCCGTAAGGTAGCCATTACCGGCAAGGGGCGCTGCAACGTGACCAACGATTGCACCCCAGAAGAGCTTTTACAGAACGTGCCGCGCAACCCGCGCTTTCTCTTTGCCGCTATGACGGCCTTTCCGCCGTCAGCAACCATGGCCTTTTTTGAGGAGCACGGCGTACCGCTGAAGACCGAGCGTGGGCGCCGCGTGTTTCCGCAATCTGACCGCGCTTTGGATATTGTAGATGCCCTGGCTGCCTATAGTCGTGGGGCGGAATGGCGCCACGAGCGGGCAGAAAAGCTCAGCCTGTGCCCGGACGGTAGCTTTTGCGTGCAAACGCCTGGTGGCAGCTATACGGCCGAGGCGGTGATCCTTGCCACGGGCGGGCGCTCCTATCCGCTGACCGGGTCAGACGGTGCGGGCTATCGCCTGGCTGCCGGCCTTGGGCATACCGTTACGGCGCTTTCACCCTCGCTGGTGCCGCTTACCTCACCGGACCCCGATTGCCGCGAGCTGATGGGTCTGGCCTTGAAAAACGTTGGCCTGCGTATTCTGCCCGCCGCCGGCGGTAAAACGATCTATGAGGATTTTGGCGAGATGCTCTTTACCCATTTTGGCCTTAGTGGGCCGATGATCCTGAGCGCCTCTGCCCATTTGCGTGGCGTGGCGATCGAGAGCCTGGTGGCCGAGATCGACCTTAAGCCCGCTTTAGATGAAAAAACGCTGGATGCACGCCTGTGTGCTGATTTTTCTAAATACGCCAACCGCAATTTCGCCAATTCGCTTGGTGACCTGCTGCCCTCGGGCATGATCCCCGTGATGGTGCGCCGCAGCGGCATCAGCGGCGAGAAAAAGGTAAATACCATCACGCGAGAGGAGCGCAAGCGGCTTCTTAACAGCCTAAAGCATTTTCGCGTGCCGCTTAGCGGCTTTCGCCCGATCGAGGAGGCCATCATCACCTCCGGCGGTATCGAGGTGAAGGAGGTAGACCCTAAGACCATGATGTCGAAAAAGGTGCCGGGGCTTTTCTTTGCCGGTGAGATCTTGGATGTGGATGCGTATACCGGCGGCTATAACCTGCAGATCGCCTTTGCTACCGGCGTGTGTGCCGGAAGGGCGGCGGCAGCCTATATTGATCAAACGGAGGAATGACCATGAAAATTGCGTTAGATGGGCCAAGTGGGGCAGGCAAGAGCAGCCTGGCCAAGGCCATTGCCAAGGAGCTGCATATCGTTTACGTGGATACCGGTGCCCTGTATCGTTCGATCGGGCTGTTCGTGCGCGGCCGCGAGGTAGACCCCAAGAATGCCGAGGCCGTGATCGCCTGCCTGCCGGATATCCGGCTGGAGATGCGCTTTGAAAATGGCGAGCAGCACATTTATCTGTGCGGCGAGGACGTGGGTGACCGCATCCGCACGCCCGAAATTTCGATGTACGCCTCTGCCGTTTCGGCCATTCCCGCCGTGCGGGAATTCTTGCTGGAGACGCAGCGCTCGATCGCCCGCAAGACCAGCGTGATCATGGATGGGCGTGATATCGGCACGGTGATCCTGCCGGATGCCGAGGTCAAGATCTTTCTCACCGCCTCGGCCGAGGCACGTGCCAAGCGCCGCACGCTGGAGCTGGCAGCCAAGGGCATCAATACCACCTATGAAGAGGTGCTGGCCGATATGCGTGAGCGCGATACCAACGATAGCACCAGAAAGACCGCCCCTGCCATTCCGGCAGAGGATGCCGTTTTCTTGGACAATTCTGACCTGAGCGTGGAAGAAACCATAGCGGCCGCGCTGGCGATCATTCACGAGAAAACAGAAAAATAAGTAGATAAAAGGAGGCAGCTTGTGAAAAAGCCGCCTAAAAAGAAATTAACCAAGGCCGAGCGGGATCACCGCTTTTATATGCGCGCCCACCGCGTGTTGGCAGGCATGTTCCGTGCCTTGCTTACCCTGCGCCCCCGGGGGCGCGAAAAGGTGCCGGCCACGGGCGGGTACCTGATCTGCGCCAATCACGTGGCCTTTTGCGACGTGATATCGGTTGCCGCCGTGCTGCCGCGCCAGGTGCGGTTTTTAGCTAAGGCAGAGCTGTTTCGCATACCGATCCTTGGTCGGCTGATCACCGCGCTGGGCGCCTGCCGGCTTGACCGTGGCGGCGGCGACGTAGCCGCCATAAAAAAGACCATCTCGCTTGCCGCAGGCGGCGAGCTGGTTGCTATTTTTCCGCAGGGGCATCGGTACGGCGGGCAAAACCCGGCCGATACGCCGATCAAAAACGGTGCCGGTATGATCGCCCTGCGAGCGGGCTGCCCGGTCATCCCGGTCTGCCTGCGCATGAAAAAGCAGCGCTATGCGCTGTTTCGCCGGGTAGAGGTCATTTTCGGTGACCCGATACCGGTAGAGGAACTGACTGAAGAGGGGCTTGCCGGTGGCGAGGCCTACCGCGTGGCCAGCGAGCGGATTTTTACAAGGATCTGCGCTCTTGGCGGCTTTTTACCAAGCACAATCACGGGGGAGGAGAAGTAGAATGCGCGCACAGATCGCTGAGAATGCAGGCTTTTGCTTTGGCGTGAAGCGCGCTACCGATGCCGTTGAGGAGTTGCTGGCGGCAGAGCAGGCGCGTGTGGCTATCTTAGGTCACTTGATCCATAACCGTGTGTATAACGAGGGCTTAGAGGCGCGTGGTGCGCGCCATATCTCGATCGACGAGGCAGAGGCCTTTGCCGCGCAAAGCGAGCGGGATGGGTGCCCTGCCGTGGCGGTCATCCGCACGCACGGCATCCCACGTGGGGAAGAAGAGACCCTGCGCGCCTTGTCTGCACGCTATCCACACTTTTCGGTGCTGGATATGACCTGCCCCTTTGTCAAAAAGATACACCGCATCGCCGATGAAAATACCGATGAGGATACCGTGTTCCTGCTGCTTGGCAGCCGCAACCATCCGGAGGTGGAGGGGATCGTGAGCCACGTGCAGGGCGATTGCTACGTATTTTCAAGCGCCGCGGAGCTGGACGAGCTTCTTCATTCCGAGAAAATCAACCAAAAAATTCCAATTTTTGCCGCTCAAACCACCCAAAGCCTCGAAGAGTGGAAAAAAAGTCAAAAAAATATTGAAAAACTATATACAAATCCGAAAAAATTTGATACAATATGTAAAGTGACTGAAAAACGGCAGACTGAGGCAGCCGCGCTTGCGCGTGTCTCTGATGCGGTGATCGTCATTGGCGGGCACGAAAGCTCGAATACGCGAAAGCTGTACGAGCTGTGTGCGGCCGTTTGCCCTGCGACCCTGTGGGTCGAATCTGCGGCGGACATCCCCTCGGCCTACGAGGCATGCCGCGGCAAGCAACGCATATCTATTACGGCGGGCGCTTCCACACCCGGCGATATAATAAAGGAGGTTTTTGAAGCTATGAATAATGAAATTAGTTTCGAAGAAATGCTGGAAGATTCACTCAAAACATTACATACAGGAGAAACCGTACGTGGCATCGTTACCGCTATCACGAGCAATGATGTTTATGTTGACCTCGGTGCGAAGGTTACCGGCGTAATCGCCCGTGACCAGGCAACCGATGACGATAACGCTAAGCTGTCCGATTTGTTCCGTGTAGGTGATGAGGTAGAGGTGTTTGTCGTTCGCGTTAGCGATAAGGACGGTATGGCAACCCTCTCCAAAAAGCGCATCGATGCTGACAAGAACTGGGCAGGCGTTGTTGCTTCTAAGGAAAACGGCGAGATTCTTGAGGGCAAGGTTATCAAGGCCATCAAGGGCGGCGTGATCATTCTGTACTGTGGCGCACAGGTATTCGTGCCTGCTTCGCACACGGGCGTGCCGAAGGATGGCGATCTCTCTACCCTGGTTGGCACCACCCAGCGCTTTAAGCTCATCGAGATTGACCCGCAGCGCAAGAACAGCGCTAAGGGCTCTATCCGTGTGGTTCTCACCGCAGAGCGCAAGGCAAAGGAAGAGGCTCTTTGGAGCACGCTGGAGATTGGTCAGCACTTTACCGGTACGGTTAAGAATATGACCAGCTACGGTGCCTTCGTTGACCTGGGCGGCATAGACGGTATGGTTCACAATACCGAGCTTTCCTGGAAGCGTATCAAGAGCCCGGCTGACGTTGTTTCGGTAGGCCAGGAGATCGAGGTCTACATCAAGGAGCTTGATCGTGAGGCAAAGAGAATTTCTCTTGGCTACAAGACCGAGGAGATGGATCCCTGGTTCCAGTTCAGAAAGAACTACAACGAGGGCGACGAGGTAGATGCCAAGATCGTTAACATGATGCCCTTTGGCGCTTTTGCTGAGGTGTTTGACGGTGTAGACGGTCTGATCCACATTTCGCAGATCTCGCTTGACAAGATCGCAAAGCCGGAGGACGTTCTTTCGGTTGGCGAGACCGTTCACGTAAAGATCACCGAGGTGGATGACGAGAAGCGTAAGCTCAGCCTGTCTATCAAGGCTCTCCTTCTTGCCGAGAAGCGCAAGGAAGAGGATGAGGCTGCCGCAGCTGAGGCTGCCGAGCAGGCCGCTATTGATGCCGAGATGGCTCCTTACATTGTAAAGAGCATCTAAGTTAAACTGAAAACAAAAGACCGAGAATTGCGTTTTTTGCCATTCTCGGTCTTTTTATCCAGAAGGGAGGTGCCCTGCGTGGAGGAGCAGCGCAAGGATCGCATCATTCTGCATTGCGATTGTAATAGCTTTTTTGCCTCGGTAGAAACGGTGTTGAACCCTGCCTATGCCGGGGTGCCTATGGCGGTTTGCGGCAGCCAGGAGGAGCGGCACGGCATCGTGCTTGCTAAAAACGAGCTGGCGAAAAAATACGGTATCGAGACGGCAGAAACGGTCTGGTCGGCCAAGCAGAAGTGCCCCGGGCTGGTAATCGCCCCACCGCACCACGATGCCTACGTAGAATTTTCGCACCGCATCAACGAGATCTATGATCGCTATACCGACTTGGTAGAGCCCTTTTCGATTGATGAATCTTGGCTGGACGTGACCGGCTCTCAAAGGCTGTTTGGTGACGGCATGGCCATTGCCGAAGCCATTCGCCAGGCGGTGAAAAGCGAGATCGGCGTGACCATCTCCATCGGTGTTTCCTTTAACAAGATGTTTGCTAAGATGGGCAGCGACTATAAAAAGCCGGATGCCATCACGCTGATATCGCGAGATAATTTCAAGCAGATCGTATATCCGCTTCCCGTTCGCGCGATGATGTATATTGGCCCGCGCACGGCCGCGGCGTTAGAGGGGTGCAACATCCGCACCATTGGTGCCTTAGCCGCCGCCTCGCCCACCTTTCTTGCCGGCCGCTTTGGCAAGATGGGCGAGCAGATACACGCCTACGCCTGCGGGATAGACGATAGCCCCGTGCTTTCCCGCGCGGAGCGGGCTGCCCCCAAAAGCGTGGGCAACGGCATGACCTTTCGTCACGATATCGTCAGCGCCGAGGAGATCCGCGCCGGCCTTGGATTTCTTTCTGAGGAGGTGGCTGCCCGCTTGCGGGCGGCCGGGCGGCGGGCTACCACCGTTTCGGTGGCGATCAAGGATACCATGCTGCAGACCATCTCGCGCCAGATGGCGCTGGATGCCCCCACCAACCTTGGTCGCGAGCTGGCCGATGCGGCCATGAGGCTGACGCGCCGCGCCTGGAGCATCGGGCGGCCGATTCGTGCCTTGACCGTAACGGCCATGAACCTCATCGCGCTTGACGAGGGCGGGGAGCAGATTGGCTTCTTTGATGCGGAAAATGATCGGCGGCGTGAAAAAACCACCCGCATTGAGGATACCATGGATAAGATACGGGCCAGGTACGGCCGCTCCTCGATCGATTCGGGCGCTACCATATCCAGCGATTTTGGCATTGCCCCACACACCGGCAGCGGGCATTCCGGCAAAAGAGAGAAAAATGAATAGAAAAAGTTGTGAATTTTATAAAAAATGTAGATAAAGACATTGAAAATAGGAAACAGGTATGTTATACTATAATATAATCATATAGTATTCCTTCATGAAATTCATCCTTTTATACGGTGATAAATTATGAATTATTTTAAGAGCTTTGAGGATTTTCTCTCTTTTCTCCAGCTACAATTTACCACCATCCGTTGGACGGATGTTTTGGATATACTCATCCTGGCCGTTCTGCTTTACTATGGCTATCGCTTTATCAGTGAGCGCCGTGCCGGTAAGCTGACTATCGGCATCCTGTTGATCGCCATCGTCATGGTGGTGAGTGACTTTTTGAACCTGTATGCCGTGCGCTTTTTGCTTGGCAACGTGTTCCAGGTGGGCATTATCGCGCTGATCATCCTCTTCCAGCCCGAGCTTCGCGGCGCGCTGGAGAAGATGGGCGAGGAGCCGCTTCGCGGCATTAAGGGCTTTGGCGAGCAGCGCTCGCTTGCCAGCCGTGCCGAAATGGTAGAGGCGCTTTGCGAGGCCGTTTCGGATATGTCCCGTACCAGAACCGGCGCCCTGATCGTGATGGAGCGCTCTACCAAGCTGGGCGACATCATTCGCTCGGGCGTCGAGCTGGATGCGAAGGTGACCGCCTACCTCATTCGTAACGTGTTTTACAACAAGGCTCCGCTTCACGACGGTGCCATGATCATTCGCAACGGTCGTATTTGTGCTGCCAGCTGCTTCCTGCCCTTGACCGAGCGTGCCATCAACCAGGACCTGGGTACTCGCCACCGTGCGGCACTTGGCATGAGCGAGATCAGCGATGCGCTGATCATCGTGGTCTCGGAGGAGACGGGAACTATATCAATCGCCTTTGATGGTGAGCTGAAGAGAAACCAGAACTATCAAACGCTAAAGCAGACGCTGACCGAGCTTTGCGTGCGCAAATAAGGAGGGGGAACGGATGAAAACCAAAGAATGGGCCGCCCGCCGCCCGCAGCACCTGGTAGCGCGGATCGTATGCTTGTTTTTAGCGGTGATCACCTGGCTGTGCGTGATGCGCGTTGCCGACCCGATCTGCAACGGCAGCCTGACGGGGGTTTCACTTTCGGTTGTGAATTCCGATACGGTAGCCTATACTGGCGTGCCGGAAAGTGATACGGTCAGCCGTGTGCGCGTTCGCGGCACCAAGGCTGTCTTGGCCGCCGTAAAGCCGAGTGATGTAAGTGCTTACGTGGATATGTCTGATCTGCAGTTTAATACGTCGCTTGCAGAGGATCAGATCTGTGAGATGACGGTGTATTTCAGAACGCCTGAGGGGCTTTTGATCGACGGTGGCTATACCGTTCGCGTGCGCTTGAAAGCGAAGGCGTGATATGGCTGTCACCTATTTGATCCCTTCACTGGCTCTGCCTATCACCGCCCCGGCCGAGGAGGCGCTTGCAGCTGCCGCACGGCAGCTGAAGCGGTTTGGCGTTTCGTCTGGGCATGTCCGGTATCATATTTATCGCCGCTCGGTGGATGCGCGCAAGCGGGAGGACATTCGCTTCGTGTATTCCGTTGCTGCCAGCGGCGATTTTTCTGTTCGTGAGGCAGAGCGGCTTGTCCGCGCCGGCCTTGCGCCGCTCTTAGACGGTGAGCCGACCGTAACCATCGGTAGCGAGCCTCTTTCTGCCCGCCCGGTAGTGGTGGGTACAGGCCCTGCCGGTCTGTTTGCCGCCCTGCTGCTTGCCGAGCACGGTTATCGCCCCCTGGTGCTGGAGCGTGGCGGCAACGTGGCGGAGCGTGTAGATGCGATCGCTTCTTTTAAGAAAACGCGCGTGCTGAACGCGGAAACCAATATTCAATTCGGTGCCGGTGGCGCCGGTACCTTTTCTGACGGTAAACTGGTCACCCGGGTCAACGACCCGCTGAACAGCTATGTGCTTTCTCGCTTTGTTGCCTTTGGCGCCCCTGCCGAGATTATGCTGTTGGCTAAGCCGCACATCGGCACCGATTACCTGCAAACGGTGGTCTCCCGTATGCTGGCAAGGATCGAGGAGCTGGGCGGCGAGGTGCGCTACCACGCCTGTGTGGCTGAGCTTTGCTTGCAGAGCGGCCGTGTGCGTGCCGTTCGCTTGGCTGATGGTGAGGAGATTTCCTGTGGCGCGCTGGTGCTGGCCATTGGTCATAGCGCAAGAGATACCTATCGCATGCTGCTTGCAAGCGGCGTGGCCGCAGAGGGCAAGCCCTTTTCGGTCGGCCTGCGGATCGAGCATCTGCAAGAGGATATCGACCGCGCCATGTACGGCAAATTTGCCGGCCACCCGGCGTTAGGGCATGCCGAATATACCCTTTCCGACCGCAGCGGTGAGCGCGGTGTTTATACCTTCTGCATGTGCCCGGGCGGCGAGGTGGTTGCCGCCACCAGCGAGGTGCAGGGCGTTGTGGTGAACGGCATGAGCGCCCACGCGCGTGACGGTAAGAATGCCAATGCGGCTGTAGCGGTATCCATCAACCGTGAGGATTACGGTGGAACCCCGTTGGGGGCCATCGCCTTTCAACAAGAGATCGAGCGTGCTGCCTATCTGGCCGGTGGCGGTGATTACAGCGCCCCTGCATGCCTGCTTGGTGATTTCTTGGCGGCGCGTGCGCCGCGCGGGATTTCTGGTCGCATTGCTCCCAGCTATATGGATGGCGGCGTTCGCCCGGCCTTGCCGGATGCGTATCTGCCCTCCTTTGTAACGGCGGCGCTCTGCCATTCCTTGCCGCAATTTGAGCGGCGTATTGCCGGCTATACCGCGCCCGATGCGGTATTGACCGGGCCTGAAACGAGAACCTCGGCCCCCTTGCGTATTTTGCGCAACGAGGCAAGGGTATCACCCACCCTTTGTAACCTTTATCCCTGCGGCGAGGGTGCCGGCTATGCCGGTGGCATTACCTCTGCCGCGTTAGACGGTATTCATACCGCCGAGGCGCTGATGGCGCGTTATTCTTGTAAGCTTTAAGGAGGCCGTATGCTGGAGCAGGTTGGCACAGTTGTTGATACCGATGGTGTGGTTGCCACCGTCTCCTTTATGCGCGCTTCGGCCTGTGAGGGCTGCCACCGCCATGCAGAGGGCTGCTCCGCCTGCTCGCTGCTGGGCGGTGACCGCCGCCACCTGGCCCGTGTGCGAAACCCGATCGGCGCGCCGGCCGGTGCCCGCGTTCGCGTGGCATCCTCTGAGCGGCGCATGGTCGCCTATGCGGCGCTGGTCTTTTTATTTCCCCTCTTGCTGGCACTTGCCTTTTATCTGGTTGGTGCCGCTGTGTGGGGCACGGGCAGTCTGCCCGCCGGCCTGCTGGCCGCTGCCGGCTTTTTGCTGGCATTTCTTGTGACAATGTCTATCTCTGCCTTTCTTTCACGGCGCCTGCCGGAGGCTGAGATTGTTGCTTTGATAAATAATAGGGAAGGCGAGTAGGCTTTGCCCGCTCGCGGAGTGAAATAATGTTAAAAAAGAATGAAACCGCAAGAGAGAAGCGCTGGCTTCTACACGAGGAGGCGGAGGGGTTTTCCGCTTCCGCGGTAGAAACGATCGCTTCCGCTCTCGGCGTGAGCCGTGTTTTGGCGCGCCTGCTGGTCTGCCGTGGCCACCAGGACCCCGAGCACGCACGCGCCTTTATCTGCATGGAAAGCGAGCTGCTGCACAACCCCTTCGCCATGAAGGACGTTGAGCGTGCCGTCAACCGCATCCGCAGGGCCATCCGCATGAAGGAGAAGATCACCATATACGGCGACTATGACGTAGACGGTGTGACCGCCGTCTGCACCCTGTATCTGTACCTGAAAAAGCGTGGCGCCGACGTGGATTACTATATCCCCAACCGCGCCGGCGAGGGCTATGGCGTTTCCTGCCCGGCCATTCAGAGCCTGGCTGAGGGCGGCACCCGCCTGATCGTGACCGTAGATACCGGCATCACCGCCAAGGAGGAGGTAGCCTACGCCAAGACCCTGGGGGTAGACGTGGTGGTTACCGACCACCATGAATGCCGTGCCGACCTGCCCGAGGCAGAGGCGGTGGTCAACCCGCACCGCCCGGATTGCCCCTATCCCTTTAAGGAGCTGGCAGGCGTGGGCGTGGTATTCAAGCTGATCTGCGCGTATGAGGAAAGCGAGAGCGGCGACCGTCGCTCGGTCTGCGTGCGCCGCATGTGTGAGGAATACAGCGACCTGGTTGCCATTGGCACCATTGCCGACGTGATGCCCATTCGGGATGAGAATAAGCTGATCGTCAGCTTTGGCCTGCACCAGATGGAGGAATGCCGCCGCCCGGGGCTGCTGGCCCTGATGGAGGCTGCCTCCTCACGCACCGATTCCCGCCATGGCAAAAAGCAGCCGAAGATCACCTCCGGCTACATTGGCTATACCATTGCCCCCCGCATCAATGCGGCCGGGCGTATTCGCAGCGCCTGCCGCGCGGTAGAGCTGTTTCTTGCGCGTGATAAGGGCGTGGCCGCCCGCCTGGCCGAGGAGCTGTGCGAGGCAAACCGCGAGCGCCAGGACGAAGAGAACCGCATCATGGAGGAGGCCTACCGCCGCATAGAAAGCGACCCCACCTTTGCCGGCAGCCCCGTGATCGTGCTGGATGCCGAAAATTGGCACCACGGTGTCATTGGTATCGTGGCCTCTCGCATTACCGAGCGATATGGCCTGCCCTCTATTCTCGTCTCCTTTGAGAGTGGGGAGGGGGAGGCGTATTTAGATAGTGATATGGGCAAGGGCTCCGGCCGCAGCATCAAGGGGTTGAACCTGGTAGATGCCCTGGTGCACTGCCAAGAGCATCTTGTGAAATTTGGCGGTCACGAGCTGGCCGCCGGCCTCAGCGTCACGCGCGGCCAGCTGCCCGCCTTCCGTGAAAAGATCAACGCCTACGCGCGTGAGCACCTGACCGAGGAGGCCATGACCCCGGTGCTGGAGGCCGATTGCGCGCTTACCTGCGCCGATATTACCATGGCGCTGGCCGAGGAGCTTCGCATGCTGGAGCCCTACGGCGTGGGCAACCCGGTGCCTGCCTTTGTGATGCGGGATTGCCATATTTTAGAGTGTGTGCCTATTAGCGGTGGCAAGCATACCCGCCTGGTGCTGGGGGACGGTACATACAGCTTTACCGCCATGTGCTTTTCCCGTAGCCAGGCACAGATGAACCTGTTTGTGGGTGACGCGGTAGACGTGCTCTTTAACCTGGATGTGAATGAGTATAACGGCCGCCGCAGCGTACAGCTCATCGTGCGGGATATCCGCCTGTGTGCCGAAAGCCGTGCCGAGGTAGCTGACGAGCGCACCCGTTTTGATGAGATATGGGCGGGCGCACCCTTTTCCGCCGCGGAAAGCCTGATCCCCACGCGGGATGATTTTGCCGCTGTGTATACCTTGGTATGCCGCAACGTGCGTGCGGGCTGCGATACGCTTTCGCACCGCGCGCTGCTGACCAAGCTGCAGGCTGCCGGGCGCGGGGATATTGGCTACATCAAGCTCAAGATCATTATTCGCGTTCTACAGGAGCTGAATTTGATGGGCATTGAAGAGGTCAGTGATGAAAACTACCGCTTCAGCATCCAGTTTAGCAACAAAAAGACCGATCTGGAAAAATCGAACTGGCTGCATCGCCTGCGGGCGCAGCAGCGATAAACGAAAGGGGTCGATAGCGTTC
>JAZQVK010000125.1:0-19856 GCA_045631765.1 Eubacteriales bacterium | reverse complement strand
TGTGTTCTTCTCTTGTCTTCCTAAGGCCGCTTGGCCTCCGACTTATGGTTTGATCGCTATCAAGACCTTGTGGATTATATCAGCAATGACGGCAAGGCTTCTTTCGGCACAAGTGCAAATGACTTTTTTGAAAAATGTGTTCCCGCCGACTACCTATATGCCAACGCTTGGGGAAAGTCCTTGCATTGTATTATCAACCGAGCCACATTGCGATTTGAAACTCCCCAAGGTAATATTTCTGCGGACAATATCGCTTTCATCCGCATCTCCCACCATTGGTCATATGACGAGTTACATATCACTATGACGGGCGGCTCGGTAAGAACTATAACTTTGGAAAATGCAAAAATTCAAGTCAGCGATAATGGTCGTATCAGCACCTACGCATTATGCAAATTGGATTATATTGAGTTGGGCAGAACGCTAAATCAGTAATTTAACGAACACCAATCTTTTAACGATAGAAAGGCACTACACCTTGACGGGGAGTAGTGCTTTTCTGCATTTTAGGACGTCCGAGACACAAGATATAGGCACCACATATGCCGCAATGCACCACGAAAACAAAAAAGCCCTTGATTTACAAGGACTTTCGGTCAATTTTTAACGTCAAAAAGAAAACAGTAGGTCGATACGATTGTATCAATCTACTGTTCCTTATTTGGTGCCGGTAGTGGGACTTGAACCCACACGCTGTCGCCAGCAACGGATTTTGAGTCCGCCTCGTCTGCCATTCCAACATACCGGCATGGAACGGTAAGTATTATACCATGTTTTTTTTCAAAAATCAAGGGGCGGAGCCATATTTTTTTCGTTTTATCCGCTTTGCGCTGCGAGGCAGCAATTTCCTCTGCCGGAAAATTGTTAAAAATATAAAAAAGCCATTGCAAGAAGGCGAAAAATCGTATATAATATATGTTGGTAGATTTTTTCATAGCCGAAAGGAATGATGGTTTACTACATAAAGGATGGATGGGTGGTGCTTTTGTGACACAGATGGAAAGAGATCTGACAGTTCTGCGTGAAAACACGTCGCTGCTCAGCCGCCGCCTGCTGCGCGAAACCGAAAAGCGCCTCCCGCTATTAGAAGAGCTTGCCAATCTGGCACGGCAGGAAAGCCGGATGGAGGAGGATATCTCTCCGCTGGCGCGTATGCGCCGTGCCGCCCACGCCATGCTGGCCACGGACAACCTGCGCACGGATGGCAGTGCCATCACGCATACGCTGGCAGAGGCATACAGCGCGGCCGATTGTGCTGCCTACATCGAAGCATACCTTTCACTTTGCAAGGAGCAAGGCGAGCCGCTTACGGTTGCCGATCTTCTGCCGGTTGCTATGCCAAGGGCAGCGCGGATCACCTACGTGCGCAATGCCTATGCTGACGAGGCCTATGAGGATTTTGCAGCGCTGCTGCCGGAGCCGACGGTACAATATGCTGATTCCTTTCGCGAGGCGTGCAGCACCATAGCCGCAGGCGAGGCTGATTTTTGTATTCTTCCCTACCGCAGCTCGGCAGGGCTGCTTGCCTCGTTTGCCGAGATGGCGGCGCACCATTCGCTATACGTTTGCGCGCTTTGTCGTGTGTTTCACGCAGACGGCACTGATGCCACGCATTTTGCCCTTTACGGCCGCACCCTGCTGCCGCCGGAGGGGGATGGCGTGCTGCTGCGCTGCTCCTTCCTCTGCCCGGATACAGAAGCCCTATCCAAGCATATTTGCGCCGCAGCCATGCTGGGTGTAGAGCTGCAGGAGCTTTCTGCCGAGCCGTATGCGGCAAGCGAAGGCGCCCTGCTTTGCAAGGCCACGGCCTTGCCGAAAAAAGAACGATTGCTTCCCTGGCTTGCCTACCTGTTTGTATTTGCAGACGGTGGTGCCTGCCACGGATTATATAAGGAGATTTGATATGACAAAGACGATTAATTATCGCACCAAGGGTACCTGCTCTCGTGAGATCACCGTAGAGCTGGATGAAAACGGCAAGATCCTTTCCGCCATCTTCCACGGTGGCTGCGCCGGCAACACGGCTGGCATTAGCCGACTAGTGGCCGGTATGGATGCAAAAGAGGCCATTGAACGGCTGAAGGGCGTTCGCTGCGGCTTCAAAACCACCTCTTGCCCTGACCAGCTTGCCCTGGCCTTAGAGGCTTGTCTGACCGAGAATTGATGGATACCTACCATAGAAAGGCTTAAACGATGAACTGCAAAGAGGAATTTCTTCGTTGGAAAAACAGTGGCCGTATGGATGCGGCCATGATGACAGAGCTTTCTGCCGTAGAGGCAGACGACGAGGCTCTTGCGCTGCATTTTGGCAGCACGCTGGGCTTTGGCACGGCCGGCCTACGCGGTATTATGGCGCTTGGCCCCGGCTGCATGAACGTATTTACCGTTGCCCAGGCGACCCAGGGCATGGCCAACCTGATCAAGAAGACTGGCGACGGCAGCCGCGGCGTTTCTATCGCCTATGACACGCGCAACAATTCGGCGCTGTTTGCCGAGGTGGCTGCCTGCGTGCTGGCAGCCAACGATATCAAGGTCTATCTGTTTGATGCACCCCGCCCCACGCCTGAGCTTTCCTTCTCTATTCGTGCGCTTTCCTGCATCGCGGGTATCAACATCACCGCCTCGCACAACCCGAAGGAATATAACGGCTACAAGGCCTACTGGGAGGATGGTGCCCAGCTACCGCCCGACCACGCCGACACCGTAAGCGCCGAGATCGACAAGATCGACATCTTCACCGGCGTGACCACCATGGATTACCGGGCTGCGCTGGCGGCTGGCAAGATCACCCTACTGGGTGAAGAAATGGATAACCGCTACATGGCAGCGGTGCATGCCACCACCATTCGCCCCGAAAGCATTCGTGAGGTGGCAGACGAGCTGCGCATCGTATACACCCCCCTGCACGGCACCGGCCGCATTTTAGTACCCCGCGCCCTACGCGAAATGGGGCTTACCCAGCTTTACACGGTAGAGGAGCAGATGGTGCCGGACGGCAACTTCCCCACCGTGAAAAAGCCGAACCCCGAAATTCCCGATGCGTTTGCCCTGGGCATTGCGCTGGCCGAGCAGGTTGGCTCTGACCTGGTGATCGCCACTGACCCGGATGCTGACCGCGTAGGCGTGATGAGCCGCAAGGCAGACGGCAGCTTTGCCTGCATTACCGGCAACCAGATGGGTGCCCTGCTGCTGGATTACGTGATCGCCGCAAGGCGCGAGAGCGGCAAGATGCCCGCTCTGCCCTACGCCGTAAAATCCATCGTTTCTACCGAGATGACCCAGCGCATCTGCGACGTGCAGGGCGTAAAGCTATACAACGTGCTGACCGGCTTTAAGTTCATCGGCGAGGTTATTAAGAACCACGAGGAGGGCGGCGAGCCCGGCGAATTTATCATGGGCTTTGAGGAAAGCTACGGCTACCTGTTTGGCGGCTATGCGCGCGATAAGGATGCCGTTTCCGCCACCATGCTGATTGCTGAAATGACGGCCTACTACCGCAAGAAGGGCCTGACCCTTTCCGAAGCGCTTGACGGGCTGTTCGTGCGCTACGGCTACTACCTGGATAAGACCCACGATATTTACATGGAGGGGCTTGACGGGATTGAGCGCCGCAGAAGAACGATGGAAAAGCTGCACCGCACACCGCCCACCACCCTGGGTGGCCACCGCGTGGTGCGCGTGGGCGACTATCTTGCCGGTGTAATTACTGATCTGGATGAAGGTATCACCGAGCCGACAGGCCTGCCCAAGAGCGACGTGCTCTCTTACGAGACCGATTGTGGCGATAAGATCATTATTCGCCCCTCAGGCACCGAGCCGAAGATCAAGATCTACTTCCTGACCCATGCCGAGCAGGAGGCAGAGCTGGCCCCCAAGATGGCCGCCTACCTGGCTGACGGCAGCGCCTTTGCCGATTGATTTTTTGAATTTTCCAAAGGAAAGGAAAATCCTAACCGTGACCGATAAACAACAACACATACGAAACTTTTCGATCATTGCCCATATCGACCATGGCAAATCTACCTTAGCAGACCGCATTCTGGAGCTGACACGCACGGTAGAGGAGCACGAGATGGAAAATCGCGTGCTGGACAACATGGATCTGGAGCGTGAGCACGGCATCACCATCAAGGCGCGTGCCGTGCGGCTCTCCTACCGCGCGCAGAACGGCGAGGACTATATCTTTAACCTGATCGACACCCCCGGCCACGTAGACTTTAACTACGAGGTATCTCGCTCGCTCAAGGCCTGTGACGGTGCCCTGCTGGTGGTAGACGCCACCCAGGGTGTAGAGGCACAGACGCTGGCAAACGCCTATCTGGCCATTGACAGTGATCTGGAGATCATTCCGGTCATCAACAAGATCGACCTGCCCTCTGCCGACATTGAACGGGCACGGAACGAGGTTGAGGATGTGATCGGCATTCCGGCCGAGGGCTGCCCGGCCGTATCTGCCAAAACCGGCCTGAACATTGCCGATATGATGGAAAAGATCGTTTCTGACATTCCGGCACCAAGCGGCGACCCGGATGCCCCGCTACGCAGCCTGATCTTTGACTCGTATTATGACAGCTACTTAGGCGTTGTGGTCTGCCTGCGCGTGATCGACGGCAGTCTAAGCACTGGCCAGCGCATTCGCCTGATGAGCAACGGCGCGGAATTTGACGTTGTTGACGTTGGCGTGCTGGAGCCCTTTGGCCTCAAGAGCACAGGCTCGCTGTGCGCCGGCGAGGTTGGCTACCTGACTGCCAGCATCAAAAACGTGGCGGAAACGCGCGTGGGTGACACGGTGACCACGGCAGAGGGGGGTGCTACTGAGCCGTTGCCCGGCTTCCGCGAGGCACGGCCGATGGTATATGCCGGCATCTACCCGGCAGACGGCGCGCGCTACGGTGACCTGCGTGACGCGCTGGAGAAGCTGCAGCTGAACGATGCTGCCCTCTCCTTTGAGCCTGAGACCTCAATCGCACTGGGCTTTGGCTTCCGCTGTGGCTTCCTTGGTCTGCTGCATATGGAAATCATTGAGGAGCGGTTAGAGCGAGAATTCAACCTGGATCTGATCACCACCGCGCCCAGCGTTATCTACAAGATCAAAAAACGCGGCGGCGAGACGGTGTTTATTGAAAACCCCTCTAACTATCCCATGGCTGACGAGATCGACGTGGCTGAAGAGCCCGTTGTTAAGGCCAGCCTGATCACCCCGACCGAGTTTATTGGCGGCATTATGGATCTGTGCCAGGATCGCCGTGGCGAGTACCATGATATGAAGTATCTGGATGCCAACCGTGCCGAGCTGCACTACACCCTGCCCCTGAACGAAATTATCTACGATTTCTTTGATGCGCTGAAGGGCCGCAGCAAGGGCTACGCCTCGCTTGACTATGATTTTGACGGCTACCGCCCCAGCAAGCTGGTCAAGCTGGACTTCTTGCTCAACGGCGACCCGGTAGACGCGCTTTCCTTTATCGTGCATGAGGAAAAGGCCTATACCCGCGCAAGAAGGATCGCCGAAAAGCTGAAGGAGAACATTCCGAGACAGCTGTTTGAAATTCCGATCCAGGCGGCCATCGGCTCTAAGATCATTGCCCGCGAGACGGTAAAGGCCATGCGTAAGGACGTGCTGGCCAAGTGCTACGGCGGTGATATTACCCGTAAGAAGAAGCTGCTGGAAAAGCAGAAGGAAGGCAAGAAGAAGATGCGTAAGCTCGGCTCTGTTGAGGTAACACCCGAGGCGTTTATGGCCGTCTTAAAGCTGGATGATGAATAACGCGATAACAGGGCGGGCAGTACCGCCCTGTTTTTAGGGAGGAGCCATGAAGGATACGTCTCTTGGCCTTTATCTGCATATCCCCTTTTGCCTACAGAAATGCCGTTACTGTGATTTCTGCTCCTTCCCCGCGCAGGGGAAGGAGACCAAGCACGCCTACGTGCAGGCGCTGTGCCGTGAGCTGGAGGCGAGCGCTATCAAGGCGGCCGATCACACCGTTGATACGGTCTTTTTCGGTGGCGGAACGCCCACCTGCCTCAGCACGGCGGATCTGGTAGCACTATGCGATCACATCCGCCGGCATTATCGCCTGGCCCGCGACGTTGAGTGGACAAGCGAAGCAAACCCCGCCACGGTAGACGAGGGCAAGCTGCGCGCGATGCGCGAGGCCGGCATCAACCGCATCAGCCTGGGCATGCAGAGCGCAAACGAAAACGAGCTGGCGCTGCTGGGGCGTGTGCACCGCCCGCCCGACATGTATGCGGCAGCAGAGGCACTGCAAAAAACGGGCTTTCAAAACTGGAGCCTTGATCTGATGTTTGGTATTCCCGCGCAAACGGCAGAAAGCTTTGCCCGCTCGCTTGACGAGGCCATTGCACTGGCGCCAACGCATATCTCTGCCTATTCACTACAGATCGAGGAAGGAACGCCCTTTTACCGGGAGCGGGACACCCTGCCCCTGCCGGATGAGGATGCCGAGGCAGCCATGGCTGCCCTACTCTATCAGAAAATGGCGGAGTCGGGCTACCACCGCTACGAGATCAGCAATTTTGCTCGCCCGGGCTTTGAAAGCCGGCATAACCTGCGCTATTGGCGCATGCGGGATTACCTTGGCTTTGGCATCGCAGCGCATTCCTGCTTTGCGCACGAGCGGTTCTATAACCGCGAGGGTCTTGCCGATTATATAAAGGATCCGCTTGGCGCGCGAGAACGCGAGGAGACCCTGACCGCGACAGCACGGGAATATGAAACAGTGATGCTTGGCCTGCGCCTTTCCGCGGGAATCGACGATGATGCCTTTGAAACCGCGTTCGGATACGGCTTTTTTGAAAAATACGGCGCGCGCCTTGCGCCCTTTCTCGCCGCCGGGCTTGCCCGCCGTGAGGGCAAGAAAACCTGCCTGACGGCCGATGGCATGGCGCTTTCTAACGCGATTTTGGCCGAAATTTTAGAGGATTAAGCAGAGCGTGTCGGATTTTGCGAAAAAATCTATTGACATACGGCGTATTTCTTGATAAAATAGAAGCAACCGGAATATACTATCCACGTAAAGGAGTAGCGCCCACGGCGCGTGTGTGACAATGGCAGATATGATGAATGAAGAGCTGCAGGAGAATGAGGTATATACCTATACGCTGACGGATGACGAGGGCAACGAATTTGAATTCGAGCTGCTTGGCACCTGCGAGATGGATGGCAATACCTACTACGCCCTGGTACCCGTAGATGATGACGGCAACGGTGAATACGTGATCCTGCGTGGCGAAGAAGATGAAGAGGGTGTGAACCTGGTTACCATTGATAATGATGAGGAATGGGACAAGGTTGCCGATTTCTTCGATGACGAGCTGTTCAGCGACGTAGATTACGACGCCTGAGCGCCAAAAACCGACAAAATACGTCCTGCTTAGTTCGTGATAGGGTTAGTTTTGGACCTACAAGATATTTATGGAGTCCGTTACTTCGTGAAATGGGATTGCAGACCTCCCGCCCGCGCCGCCTTTGTGCCGCGCGAAGCGGATGCTGGGAGCACAAAATGACCGAGAGGACACCAACCTGCACACGCAGGGTTAAATACTTGCTCTACACGGCTCGGCGGGATTTTTTGTTCTCTTAATCAAAAACAAGGAGATACATACTTATGGGACTTATTCGTGCCATCGCGTCCGCCACCTCTACGGTCGCGGCCGATCAATGGAGAGAATTTTTTACCTGCGATTCCCTTTCTAACGACGTGCTGGTAGCCAAGGGCACCATGCAGACCGAGGGGCGCGGCTTTTTCCGCCGCAATAAGGGAACGACCGATATCATCACAAGCGGCTCGGTGATCAACGTAAACGAGGGGCAGGCCGCCCTGATCATCGACAACGGCAAGATCGTGGAATTCTGTGCCGAGCCGGGTAAATTCCAATGGGATGCTTCCTCTGAGCCCTCGCTCTTTGGCGGCGAATTTTTTGAAGGGCTGGTCGATTCCTTTAAGAAGATCGGCTACCGCTTTACCTTTGGCGGCGACGTTGGCTCGCAGCAGCGCGTATACTACGTCAACACCAAGGAGATCATGGGCAATAAGTTTGGCACCACCACGCCTATGCCGTATGACGATCCTTATTATAAGACCGCGCTGTATATCCGCTATTTCGGCCAGTATTCCTTTAAGATCGCCGATCCGATCGTCTTTTTCTCCAGCATTGCGGGCAACGTAAGCGATACCTATACCACCGCCATGCTGGCAGCGACCTGCACCGACGAATTTATGACCGCGCTGGACACGGCCCTGGCCATGTGCGCGGCAAACGGCATCAAGTTCTCGCAGCTGCCCGTTAAGCAGCGCGAGATCGCCAAGTTCATGAGCGAAACGCTGGATGCGGAGTGGAGGGAAAACCGCGGCTTAGAGGTTGCCTCTGTAGCGCTGGCCAAGGTAACGCCGGACGATAAGAGCCGCGAGCGAATCGAGGAATTTGATTCTAACGTGATGCATGCTGACCCCAGCGCTATGACCGGCGGCCTGGCCTATGCCCAGATGCAGGCCATGAAGGAGGCTGCCAAGAACCAAAACGGCGCTATGAACGGCTTTGTTGGCTTTGGCATGGCGGCCAATGCCATGGGCGGCGCTGCCGGCCAGGGCACGCTGATCGAAAATGCCGAAAGGCTGGCAAGTGAAAAGAAAGCACAGGCGGCTGCCGAGGCTGCCGAGGCCCCTGGTAGCTGGCAATGCCCGGCCTGTGGCGCTTCCTCACAGGGCAAGTTCTGCCCCGAGTGCGGCCAAAAGAAGCCCGAAAAGGATGAATGGGTCTGCCCCGCCTGCGGCAAGGCCTGCACCGGCAAGTTCTGTGCTGCCTGCGGCCAGAAAAAGCCGGAGGGTTATACCTGCGCTGCCTGCGGCTACCAGGCAGAAGCGCCCTTTACCTTCTGCCCGGAGTGCGGCAAAAAGTTTGAATGAAACACGGAGCCCTCATGAAAAAGATCATTTCCCTGCTTTCCCTGCTTTTGCTGCTGGTCACGCTGCCCGGCTGCCTTGATACGCTGAACGGGCTGCTGCCGGAAGGAACAAAGGATTTCTTTAACAACCTGTACCTGCAATACGAGCAATCGGCCGGCGGCGAGGAGGAGCCCGTCTTTGTAGATGACCAGACCTCCTACGGCTATTACTACGACCAGCTGAGCGACAATAGCCAGGCGGTCTACCGCTCCATTTATTTGCAAAATCAATGCTGCGACGGTATTCCCATCGTGTTCCGCCAGCCGCTTTCATTTTTTGTGACGGCAAGCGAGACCGAGAGTGCTGACGATATGGTAAGAAGCGGCATCAGCCGCATCGTGCAGCCAGCGCTGGACGCCATGCTCTACGACCACCCCGAGATTGATTGGATTTCGATGGATGCCGAAATCGGCTCTACCTTCCGCATCTCCTCTCGCAAGGAAACGGATGAGGATGGCAACACCACTGTTACCATCAAAAAGCTGACCTTTCAGCTCTGCTACAAAAACGGCCTGACACAAGAGAGCATCGCCGAGAGCCAGGCTGCCATGCAAGAGACAATCTTGCTGGCCGGCAGCACCCTTTCGGGGGAAGAGAGCCGCTATGACACGCTTTCAGCCCTACAGGATTTTCTGTGCAGCCGCGTGGTCTATACCAGCGATGCCGCGCACGCCCATGATGCAGCCGGTGCACTAATAGACGGTGCCGCCGTGTGTGACGGCTATGCCAAGGCATTTAAGCTGCTGTGTGACGCTTATGAGATCCCCTGCTTGATCGTAGCGGGCACCGCCACGCAAAGCAGCCAAGAAGCTCCACACGCCTGGAATTACGTGCAGATGGAGAATGGCAAATGGTATGCTATTGACCCAACCTGGAACGATGGCAGTGAAGAGGTCGATGACACCTATTTTTTGGTTGGTGCCGGCACGGTGACCTCGCTGTCGCTTGGGCATTTTGAAAACAGCCACCACCCAAACGGCAAATTCTCAGCCGGGGATTACCCGCCCTTTGAGTTCCCGGAGCTTTCCTTCTTCCGTTACAGTGAGCCGCTTCTGCCCGGCGGATGGATACGAGAAGCCGAGAAAGTATAATAAAAAGGATCGAAAACATTGTTTTCGATCCTTTTTTACTATTGCTCTGCCGCAACCGGCATGCCGCCGCGCTTGGCAAATTCTTTTTCGTAAATGCGGCCGTACTTGGTAAAGCTGGTACGGCGAATATCGTAGCGATCAAGCAGTCCCGTGAGCCACAGTGGCATAGCGGTAGACATTTTGATCTCCATCAGGTGCAGCCCCTCCGGCAACAGGGTATCCCCATAATTGCCCTCGTGCAGGTGCACGTTTTCAAAGCGGTAGCGGATGTTGGAATCAAAGGTCAGGCGCAGATCCTTTTCTGCAATGCCCTTGAATGCCATACGGTCATAAGAAAGATACAACTTCGGCTGGGGCTTATGCAGCTGCATAAAATAGCGCAGCTCACGCATGATCTGCGAATCGTGCGCCTCGGGGTAAATGCCCCGGTCAAGAAAATCGCAGGCCTCCTGGTAGGTCAGCGTTTCACGGCGCTTGTACACCATACCGTCATACTTCTTCTTGATCTCTAAAAACACCATGCTATCCGGCCCCGGCACGCCGTAGCTGCGCATACGCAGCTTTTCCTTATACAGGGGGCGGTCAAGCGACATGCGGATCAGATTAAACACGTCGGTATCATAATATACGTTACAGGCGGCGTATTCACCGTATTCATCAGCCTTCATATGCTGCTCGATCTCCGCCTTGAATGCCTCAAAGCGATCGATCGGTACAAAATATTTCATTTCTTTTCTGGAAAAGACAAGCTGTGCCATCGGTACCACTCCTCTCTCATTCCTTTTTATTATACATGATTTTTCACGTCTAAATATGAATAAATCGTGAACAATGCAAAATCAGGGAAATATTTCAGCCTTTCTGACCATCATCCCGGCAAGGAACTTGATTTTTTAGAAAAGATGTGGTACAATACTTAGTGTTAAAAACTGACAAGGAGGGCGCCATGAAGCAAAAGCAACCGCCGGCCAAGGCCGCATACGATCTTACCAAGCTGCGCACACCGGCAGATCTGCGCGCCCTGCCGGCCAAGGAAATGCCGGCCCTGGCAGAAGAGATACGCCGTTTTTTAATAGAAAAGGTATCGGCAAGCGGCGGGCATCTTGCCTCAAACCTTGGTGTGGTTGAGCTTTCGCTTGCCCTGCACCGCGTGTTTGACGCGCCAAACGACCATATTATTTGGGACGTGGGACACCAAAGCTACATTCATAAGATCATTACCGGGCGTGCCGACCGTTTTGACGAGCTGCGCCGTGTGGGCGGCCTATGCGGCTTTACCAACCGCGCAGAAAGTGAATACGACCCCTTTGGTGCCGGGCATAGCAGCACCTCGGTCTCTGCCGCGCTGGGCTTTGCCATGGCCGACCAGATTGCCGGCCGCCGAGCCTACACGGTTGCCGTGATCGGTGACGGGGCCTTTACCGGTGGCATGGTGCACGAGGCGCTGAATAACTGCTCGCCGGAGCTGCCGCTGATTATCATTCTGAATGAGAATGAAATGTCTATTTCCCGCAATACCGGCGCTTTTGCCAGGTATATCGCGAGCATTCGCTCCAGCCGCTCGTACCTGCGCACCAAAAACCGCACCAAAAGCCTGCTACCGCGCATTCCGCTGATAGGCCGTGGGCTGTACCGCATGGCCAAGGGGCTGACCTATTTTATCAAGAAACGCCTCTACCGTGCTAACTATTTTGAAGAGCTGGGCTTTTTGTACCTTGGCCCCGAGAACGGAAACGATTACGAGCGTACCGAACGCATCCTGCGCAAGGCTAAGGAGCGCTGTGGCGCCGTGATCGTACACCTAAAAACAACAAAAGGCAAGGGCTATACCCCGGCAGAAAACGATCCCAGCCATTTTCACAGCACCGCACCGACGACAACCGAGCCAAGCGGTGAGACCTTTCACAGCGTGTTTGGGCGCGAGCTGGTGCAGCTGGCCGCAGAAGATACGCGCATTTGCGCCATCACGGCTGCCATGGGGCTTGGCTGCGGGCTGGATGATTTTCGTACCGCCTACCCAAACCGCTTTTTTGACGTGGGTATTGCCGAGGAGCATGCCGCCACCTTTGCCGCCGGCATGGCGGCCAACGGCATGACCCCATGCTTTGCCGTGTATTCCACCTTTCTGCAGCGCGCCTACGATAGCGTGGTACACGATATTGCCCTACAAAGTCTGCCGGTAAAGCTGTTTATCGACCGCGCGGGGCTGGCGCACCGCGATGGTGCCACGCACCACGGCATTTTTGACGTGAGCTTTTTATCTGCCATTCCCAACCTGCGCCTCTATGCCCCGGCCTGCTACGGCACGCTGCGCGCCACGATGCGGGAGGTGATGGCATCAAATGCCCCCTGCGCCCTTCGCTACCCCAATGCGGGAGAGGATGCGCGCGTAGCCGCTGTCTTTTACCCGAACGGGGATTTTGAAAATTACGGTGTTCGCGCAGATTTTGATACCAGCAAAACGCCGAAAAACGTGATCATCACCTACGGTAGCATCGTTTCCGAGGCGCTGAACGCCAAGGAAAAAGCAGAAAAAAAAGGCTTATCAATTGGCATTATTCTATTAGAGGTGCTTAAGCCATACGATGAAGCCGCCAAGAGGATCGCGCCGCTTCTTTCGCGGGATACGAACGTGATCTTCTTAGAGGAAGGCATCGAAAACGGTGGTGCCGCCAGCCTGACTGCCCTTGCCCTACAAGCGCAGATGGGTGAAGGTTTCCCTGCCGGCTATCACATTTTGGCCATTTGCGACCATTTTGCCTCTCCCACCGAAAAGACCGATCTGTATCACTATTGCGGCATTTCGGCCGATGATATTTTAGCAAGGCTGCTATAAAAAACGCAAGCATACCGCACGGTATGCTTGCGTTTTTCTTTATAATTCCTTTTCGTGAAGCACAACGCCTGCGGCCTGTAGCCGTTTTTGCAACATGGCCACGTTCAAGGTAGAAAAATCATCGGTCATGGCAGCAGCGGTGCCGGCAGCCTGGCCTGTTACGGCACAGCACGGGATCACGCGCATAACGTTCCACATTGAATCGGTAACCGAGGTGCAGCGCCCGGCGGTGATCAGGTTTTTCACGCAGGCACTATACAGGGTGCGGAAGGGCACCTCGTAAACCGGGCCGCGCTTGGTCCAATCCCCGATCATGCCGATCGAATCTTCAAAATACCGGTGCATCTCTTCCTTGGCCAGGGTATATTCCCCTTGTATGCGGCGTGTCATACGCAGCTGGGGCATGGTGGCCATGGTAACGGGAAACGCGGTAGCATCCTTCTGTCGTTCGCTTAAGAAATGATTATAAGTGGATTGATGCGAAAGCTGCATAAAATCCGATACCTCTTTTGCATCCAGGCCGGCAAAGCGCCGGTTCATCAAGAGCGGCACGCGGTTTTCTTCGGTCTTTTCGTCATCCGGGATATCGGCCCAGCCCACCATATGCAGGTGGTAGCCGCTCTGCCCTGCCGCATAATACCAGGCGGCCAGCACGTTTCCCTGGGCAAAATTGGCCGTAGGCGCGCCGGACAGCTTGGCCATGTCACAATCTCCGGTGGCATCCACCACGGCGGAAACGGCATAGGCCTGGCGGCCGGTCTTATTTTCGGTAACTAAGTGGCAGATCTTGCCCTCCTGCACGTCGGCCGCTACCACGGTGGTACCGTACAGGATATCGACACCGTTCTCACGCAGCAGCCGCTCGGCATGAATGGCAAACAGCTGCGCGTTATACTGCACCTCGTAGCGCGGGTCCTGTTCGGTGCGGGTGCCTACGCCATCCAGCCAGTTGGCCGGGTAGCGATCCTCTGCCCCGTCGATAATCGAGAGTTTAAGCAGCTCCTCAGCGATGCCAAAGGAGACCTGGCGGCCAAGGCCGTCGCACAGCGGCAGGTAGATGGTAACGATGCCGGCCGTACCAAGACCGCCCAGCATAAATAAGCGCTCTAAAAGAAGCGTTTTTTTGCCCTCTCGCGCCGCGGCCAGCGCCGCGGAAATACCGCCAAAGCCGCCACCGCAAACGATCACGTCGTAGGCATCCACAACCTCGGTCTTGATGTGCTCTTCAATGATACGCATGACACCGCACCTCACTTTTTCAAAATCAATCGTCTACGCGCTCAGCCAAGAGATTGACGTGCGCATGGTAGAACTGCTCGTAGCAGCCGTTATCCAGCGCGTCACGAATGTGCTGCATCAGCTCGTTATAGAAATACAGGTTGTGCAGCACGCACAGGCGCATACCAAGTGCCTCGCGCGCCTTGAACAGGTGGCGGATGTAAGAGCGGCTGTAATGGCGGCAGGCCGGGCATTGGCAGCGCGCCGAGATGGGGCGCGGGTCGGCAAAATACTTTTCGTTATTGATATTCAGCTTCCCCTCCCAGGTGAAGAGGTTGCCGTGCCGCGCGTTGCGGCTGGGCATTACGCAATCAAAAAAGTCAACGCCGCGATAAACGGCCTCGAGGATATTCTGCGGTGTACCAACCCCCATCAGATAACGGGGCTTATCCAGCGGCATGTGCGGCTCTACTGCCTCGATGGTTTCGTACATTTCCTCGGCCGTCTCGCCCACCGCCAGGCCGCCGATGGCATAGCCATCACACGGCACGGTAGCGATCTGCTGCATATGCTCGATACGCAGGTCGGCATAGGTGCTGCCCTGGTTGATGCCAAACAGCATCTGGTTCGGGTTTACGGTATCCGGCTGGGCATTCAGACGATCCAGCTCCTCGCGGCAGCGCACCAGCCAGCGGTAGGTACGGTCGATCGAGCGGCGCACGTACTTGTAGGTAGCGGGGTTTTCTACACACTCGTCAAAGGCCATGGCAATGGTAGAGCCAAGGTGCGACTGAATACGCATGCTCTCCTCCGGCCCCATGAAGATGCGCTTGCCATCCATATGGGAATTGAAGGTCACGCCCTCCTCGGTGATCCTGCGTAGCTTAGCCAGTGAAAAGACCTGAAAGCCGCCGCTGTCGGTCAGGATAGGCTTATCCCAATTAAAGAATTTGTGCAAGCCACCCATGCGGTAGATCAGATCGTCGCCCGGGCGGATGTGCAGGTGGTAGGTATTGGAAAGCTCTACCTGGCAATTCACGTCACGCAGATCCATGGTAGAAACGCCACCCTTGATCGCGGCACTGGTGCCCACGTTCATAAAGACGGGGGTCTGTATGGTGCCGTGCACGGTCTCCATCACGCCGCGGCGTGCTTTTCCTTCTGTTTTCAGTACTTTGAACATAATATCCTCACATAATGCGGTTAAATTCTCGATCTAAGTAGTGCTTAGTCAGGCGAATGGCAATTGGCCTGCCATGTGGGCAAACGGTTACGTCGGGCATGGCCATCACACGCGCAACCAGCCAGGCGATCTGTGCCTCACCATACTGGCGGCCACCCTTGATGGCGGCCTTGCAGGCTACCTGGTACAGCGTGCGCTCACGCCGCTTTTCCTCCGTTACGGCGGGGTTGCCGGCGCCCTCAGCCAGCTCGGCCGTCATACGGGCAAACAGCTCCTCGGCATCCGGCATGGCAATGGCATCCGGCACCTCGGAAAGTGAGGCGGCATGGGCAGCGTGATCCAGCGCAAAGGCAAAGCCAACGCCCTCCAGCTCGGCACGGTACTCTTCAGCCGCTGCCAACTCCTCATCCGAAAGCAGCACGCGCAGGGGCAGCATCAGGCATTGCGAGCCAACGCGCCCATCCTGCTTCTGCCGTGAAAGCAGCTCCTCAAACAAAATGCGTTCGTGCGCGGCGTGCTTATCAATCAGCAGCAGCTCATCCCCCCGCTCAACCAGCACGTAGCAGCGGAAGGCCTCGCCCACGATGCGATAATCCTTTTCGCTTGTAAAGGGCGTTTCCTCTGCGGCCGGGGGCTGCGCAGGCGCGGCAGCGGGTGCGGCGATGGGTGCTGCCCCCTCGGGCTCTTGCCGATAGGCGGAAAGCGGTGTCTCGTCAATCTCTATAGCGGCTGCCGGTGTGGGCGGCACAGGCTCCTCCTCGCCCAGCCGGGCGGGTGAAGCAAAGGCCGGTGTAGGCGGTATAAGCGGCTTTTTCTCGCCACTCTCGCTTTCCATGCGAAAATCACGCAGATGGCCAAGCGCCTCGCTGACCGAGGTAACGCGCCCCGGTGCCGGTGCCGCAGGGGCAGACCGCACGGGCTCTTGCGAAACGGGCGGCTGCACGGGGGCAGGCCGTTCTACGTTAGAAAACAGTGACCGCGTAGCCGAAAGCTGCTCGGCACGGGTGGTATCCCCTACCGGCACAAAGGCAGAAAGCGGGTTTCTGCTTTGCTTTTTCGTTTGTAATTCCATTTCCGGGCGGCTGACGTTTTCCTCTAACGCCGAGCGAACGGCGTAATACACCGCCTCAAAGATCACGCGCTCGTCTGAGAACTTGACCTCTAACTTCGCAGGATGCACGTTCACGTCTACCGTGCTGGGCTGCACGGTTAAAAACAGGGCGCAAACGGGAAACCGTTCCGGCGCTATATACGAGGTATAGGCCTTTTCAAGAGCTGCCATCACGGTCTTGCTTTTCACGTAGCGGCCGTTGATAAAGATATTTTGGTGGTTGCGGTTATTGCGCACGTTATCTGAGGTGCCGATAAAGCCGCCGACACCGATGCCCTGCACGCCGCCCTTTACAGGAAGCAGGCGATGGGCAAATTCCCGCCCGAGGATAGCATACAGCGCATTGCGTAGCTGCCCATCCCCCGCAGTCTTGAAGCGAGTGATGCCATCGGTAATCAGCTCGAATGCAATATCCGGGCGCGACATAGCCACCTTTTCTACCACGGCAGCCGAGGCCATGGTCTCGGTGGCATCCTTTTTCAGGAATTTGCGCCGCGCGGGCACGTTGGCAAACAGGTTTTCTACCACCACGGTGGTACCGTCTGCCGTGCCGACCTCAGAAATATCGGTCACGGTGCCACCAAGTGAGGTCAGCATGGTGCCGGCCTCGGCCTCGCGCGTTTTGGTCATGATACGCAGCTCAGAAACGGCGGCGATGGCGGCCAACGCCTCACCGCGAAAGCCGAGCGTGGCAATGGCATCTAAATCCCCCGCCTCGCGGATCTTGCTGGTGGCATGGCGGCGCACCGCCACGGGCAGATCCTCTGCCGCGATGCCGCAGCCGTTATCCGAAACGCGGATCAGCGAAACGCCGCCGCGCTTGATCTCGGCCGTGATGCGGGTGGCACCGGCATCAATGGCGTTTTCAAGCAGCTCCTTGAGCACAGAGGCAGGGCGATCGACCACCTCACCGGCGGCGATCAGGTTCGCAAGCTCAAAGCTCAGAACGTGAATATTTCCCATTGCCGTTTTCCTTTCCTTATGCGTTCGGGTCGGTAGAAACGAGCTTCTTCAGCTCGAAAACAAAGTTCATAGCCTCGATGGGGGTCATGGTGTTGAGGTCAACGCGGCGAATTTTTTCAGCCGCCTCTCGTGCCTCCTGGTCGGCAAGCGAGGTCAGCATATCCGGCATGGCCGGTGCCTTCTCCTTCACCGTGCGGGTGATCGGCTTTGTCTCAATAGCGGTGCCGTTTTCAATGCTGTCTAAGATCTGACGGGCACGGCGAACGACCTCGTTCGGCACGCCGGCCAGCTTCGCTACCTCGATACCGTAGCTATCGTCGGTCGCGCCACGCACGATCTTACGCAAAAAGGTAATGCTATCGCCATGCTTTTTGGCGGCCACGTTATAGTTCACCACCCCCTCAAACTCGTCCTCAAGCGAGGTCAGCTCGTGGTAGTGCGTGGCAAACAGGGTACGTGCACCGATCTTTTTGCTAAGCGTATATTCGGCCACGGCACGGGCGATGCTCATCCCGTCAAAGGTGCTGGTGCCCCGCCCTACCTCATCATATACGATTAGCGAGCGAGAGGTGGCCTTTTTCAGAATATTGGCAACCTCGTTCATTTCCAGCATAAAGGTGGATTGGCCAGAGGCCAGGTCATCCGAGGCACCAACGCGGGTAAACAGCTTATCCACAATGCCGATATGGGCGCTCTTGGCCGGCACGTAGGAGCCGATCTGTGCCATGACCGCCATCAGAGCGACCTGGCGCATATAGGTGGATTTACCGGCCATATTGGGGCCTGTAATCAGCAGCAGGCGGTTTTTGCCGGTATCCATTTTGGTATCGTTTGGTACGAAATAACTGTCGGAGACGAATTTTTCCACCACCGGGTGGCGCCCCTCCTCAATTACCAGCGCATCCGAAAGATCCACCTCCGGGCACACGTAGTTATTTTTCGAGGCAACCTCGGCCAGCGAAAGATATACGTCAAGCGCCGCGATCTCTGAGGCGGCCAGCTGAATGCGGGCAGCGGCAGCGGCGACCGTTTCACGAACACGGGTGAAGATCGAGAACTCTAAGGCGGTCAGCTTATCAGCTGCACCGAGAATGGTCGATTCCATATCCTTGAGCTCTTGCGTAATGTAGCGCTCGCAGTTGGCCAGCGTTTGCTTGCGTATGTAGCGATCCGGCACCTGCGAGATCTGCGATTTCGAGACCTCGATATAGTAGCCAAAGACCTTGTTATAGCCCACGTGCATGGTTTTGATGCCGGTGGCCTCACGCTCCTTGACCTCGATCTCCTCGATCCAGCCCTTACCGTTCTGCATCACAGAGCGCAGATAATCCACGTCCCGATCATAGCCGTCACGAATGATGCCGCCATCGCGCAGCGAAAAGGGCGGATCCTCCGGCAGGGCGGCCTCCAGCAGGTCACACAGGTCAGTCAGCATATCCTGGTTTTCATACAGATCGCGCAAAATAGGCGCCGAAAAGCCCTTCAGATGCTCGCGCAGCGCAGGCAGCACGGCAAGGCTCTGCCCGATCGCGCGCAGATCCTTCGCGTTGGCGGTGCCGTACACCGCCTTGGCTGTCAGACGCTCCAGATCCAGCATATCGGAAAGCAGCTCTGCCAGCTCATCCCTCTCACGCGGACGCTTAACGTAATCGGACACAGCGCTCTGACGGTGTGTTATAGCCGCAACATCTACCAAGGGACGGAGTATCCATGAGCGCAAAAGGCGTGCGCCCATTGCGGTTTTGGTCTTATCCAGCACCCAAAGCAGAGAGCCGCGCTTCTCCTTATTGCGCATAGACTCCACAAGCTCCAGATTGCGTCTGGTATTCAGATCCAGATCAAGATACTGTCCGCGGGAATATACGTTCAGCTCTCTGACGAACGCCTGCTCTGTCTTCTGCGTGTGCTCCACGTAGGAAAGAAGGGCGCCGACAGCCATAAAGAGCTCGGGAGAGCTAAGCTTGTCAGCCTCCTCGCCGTAGACGCGATTTACCTGACCGCGCGCCTTGTCGTAGCCGAAGAGCTTATCAACATCGTCAAGAATGAGAGAAGAAAACCTTTCTCGAGCGAATTTTACTATATCTGCGTATTCGCCGGCAGGCTTATTTATAATGATTTCGGAGGGCTGATATGCGCCTATCTCGCTTTTAAGAACGGAAAGGTAATCGGAGCCGGAAAGGTATGTACAGGACACCTCGCCCGTGGAAATATCAGCCGCCGCGACTGCCGCGGATGAGGCTGCAAAGCAGATAGACATAAGAAAATTGTTTCTGCCGTCGGTAAGGAGGGTGGCGTCGGTAACGGTAGCGGGGGTAACGACGCGTGTGACCTCCCGCTTAACGAGGCCTACGGCGGATTTGGGATCGCCTATCTGCTCACAGATAGCGACTCTGAAGCCACGCTCCACAAGCTTACCCACATATACGTCCGATTTATGAAAGGGTACGCCGCACATGGCGCCGCGCTTACCGTCGCCGCAGTCTCTGCC
>JAZQVK010000124.1:0-15526 GCA_045631765.1 Eubacteriales bacterium | reverse complement strand
CTAAGGCGCGCATCGAGGTATGCATCAGCACCGTGTCATCCGGCCGGATGCCCAGTGCCGCGAGATCCTTGTGTATCTGCTCTCTTGTCAGCATGGCTTACTCCTTTTTATCGTCTACGAAGTAGGTCGCTTCCATATCCGAAATATACAGCGCAATGGCCAGCGGATAGGCGGCAAAGGCATTGCCCACGTTGCGGGCATCCATCTCGGTAGAAAAACCCATGTGATAGCGAATGGCAAAGGCCTCCTCCCGCGTTAGGCGCATATAGCCGCTGGCAATATACACCGATTTTTCGCCGTGCCCGTAGGGCAGCTGATCGTCAAATTCATAGTAGGGCACGCTCTGCCACTTGCCATCCGGCCCCTTGACGTTTCGCTGGCTGACCTTGTAGCAGTTCACCTTACAAATGTCGTGCAAAAGGGCAGCAATGGCGATCGTCTCTTCTTCATATTGCAGGCCGTATTCCGCCTGCACCTCCGGCCGCGCCAGATAGCTCTTCAGGCATTTGTATACGTTGATGCTGTGCTCGCATAGTCCCCCCTCGCGTGAGCCGTGGTAGCGCGTGCTGGCCGGCGCGGTAAAAAAGTCGGAAGCGGGGGAATCTAAATATTCCAGCAGCTTGTCTGCCCCCTCACGGTGAATATGGGTACGGTAGATCGAAAGAAATTCTTCTCTTGCTGTCATGATGTGGTGATCCTTTCAGCTTGTGGCGTTGTTTCTTGTGCGCGGCGTATCAGGCGGCGCTTGATCCACAGGCATAAAATTAGCTGTAGCAACGCCGTCACCGCCCACGAGGCAGTGTAGGAAAGATATAAAACGCGCAGGTCGTGGAAAGCGGCGAACACGGTATACACCCAGCCTAAGCGGATGCCGCAAACGCCCACCACCGATACGATCATGGGCAGCAGCGTGTTGCCCATGCCGCGGCTGGCACCAACCAGGGTATCCATCCAGCCGCAGAGAAAGTAGGTGGCCGTGGTGATCGACATGCGAAGAACGCCGTACTTGATCGCCTCCGGCGTATCCGGCAGGTAGAGCGAGAGCAGCGGCTCGGCAAACAGCAGCAAAAGACCGCCAAGGCCGATGCCGATCAGGGTGACCAGCAGCATGCAGATGCCGATGATCTTGTTCAGCGACTTGTATTTTTTTGCCCCCACGTTTTGCCCCACGGCCGTGACGGCGGTGGTGTGCATGGCGTACATGCCGGTGTAAACAAAGCCATCCAGGTTGCCGGCAGCGGTGTTGCCGGCAATGGCAAGGGTGTCAAACGAGTTGATAGCCTTTTGAATGATGGAGTTGGAGACGTTAAAGACCACGCTTTGCAGACCGGCGGGCAGGCCGGTCTTTAGAATATCCAGCGTTTCGCGCCGGTAAAAGCGCATATGGCGCAGCGAAAAATGGCAGTCACCCGGCATGCGCATCAGGGTGATCATAACCAGCAGGGCAGAGAGAAGCTGCGAGGCCACCGTGGCCAGGGCAACGCCGTCGGCATCCATGCCCAGGCAGATCACAAGGATCAGGTTCAGCCCCACGTTCAGCAGGCCGGAAACGGCCAAGAAGTAGAGCGGGCGGCGGGAATCACCGGCCGCGCGCAGCACGGCACCGCCAAAGTTATACAGCATAGAAAAGATAGAGCCGGCAAAATAGATGCGCATGTATTTGGTGGCCATGGGCAGAATGTCGGCCGGGGTGTCCAGCAGGCCAAGCATCCATTCCGCGCCCACAATGCCCGTGATGGTAATGCCCGCGCCGCAAAGCAGCGCCAGCGCGATGCTGGTGTGCACCAAGCGGTGGATCCGCGCATGGTCGCGGGCACCGATCGCCACCGAAACGGTGACGCTGGTGCCCACCGAAAGCGCGATAAACAAATTGACGAACAGCGCAATGATCGCGCCGGTGGCGCCCACCGCGGCCAGCGGCTGCGGCCCGGCAAAGCGCCCCACCACAATAATATCCGCCGCGTTGTATAGTGATTGCAGGATGCTGGAAAGCATCATCGGTATCGCAAAGGCTAAGATTTTTTTCAGCAAGGGGCCCTCTGTCAGATCAACGGTATATTTTTTGCTTGCTGCTGGTGCCATGGTGCTTGCCTCGCTTATGGTTGATAAGGTAATTATAGTACACCGCGCCATTCTTGTCAAGCCGAAACGGGCAAAACGAAAAAAGAAAAACGCCCGCAGGCGTCTTTCTTTTTGCAAGATCAGTCTTCCGAGAATTGCGGCACGTACGCACCGTTTTCGCCGCCGCTCTCGCCACCGTTCTCACCGCCATTGCCGTTGCCATTGTCGTTGCTTGGCGCGTCACCAAAGCAACCGGTAAGGCAGGCAAAGCACATGACAAGCACAAGTAGTAAGTAGAGTAGTTTTTTTCATGGGTATATCTCTTTTTTTGTTATGACAGTATTAAGCTGGCTTGACCAATCGAAAAACGCCGTCCTCTAAAACGACCTCATAATAGTAGGTGGGCCATATCACTTGATCCCGGCTCTCTTGGATGCAAAAATAAAAGTTGGGTGGGGATGTTGACCAAGGGGGATTTTCATAACTGATGACAAGCGTATAGTCTCCCATACGGTGATAGACAGCATAGGAGACGGAATAGTGCAGATTGTTGGCAGCATCCTCCTGGATGCGTGCTTCAAGAGCATCTCTGATCGCAATGCCACGTTCCCAATACATACGCGGATTATGTAGCAGTGTGTACAGGTTGTCTGTCGGTTCGACGGGGTAAAAGAGAGATCCATCCTCCCATCGGAACGTGATCGTGGCTGTCGCCCACGGAATGCTTGCAAGGTCAGATTCCCAGGTAAAGGTATCGCATGCAGAGTCGGTGTGCGCGATTGTGAAGGTAGCCTGTTCTTTTTCAGCAAGCATCACGTCGACCTTGTGCCGTAAGACACCCTTCAGATCGGCATAGGGGATCTCTTCTTCGTTCACGATAATGCGGTTGGCCGTGCGCGTGACAAGAATGCGGCCCTCTATCGGTGGAAGGCGCTTCACCTTGTCCGGCTCCGACAAGTCTATGGTGACAGTAAAGCTTGTTTTTTTGTCGGCGAGAAGGGATATGTATGCTTCCTCGCCCTTCATGTTACATGTAAAAGAATGGGAGTAAAACGATTTTTCCGTCATGCCAAGCGAAAGATGACAGGACTGTGGTTTGCCGCGCGTATAGGTCATCTTCGCACTTGCCTCTGCCGTTATGCGGTCGGCAATACGAAGAGTTAGGGTGCTTTCCTGCTTGCTCTTGACGATGTAAAGCAGCTCGCCGCTGAGGTCTGTCTCGGTTGGTAGGCCAAGAATGCTTAATAGCTCCTCGTTCGCGGAAAAGGAGAGGGAAACGGCATATTGAAAATCCCCGGCAGTTTTGATCGCCACGCGCAGACCGAGTTTTTCTATGACTCCGGGGATAGCGGTCTTGATGGTAGCCAGCGCTTGCGCATCAAGCGCCTCGCTTGGTATGGCATTGATAACGGCGGTCAATACACGGCTGATGTAATCGTTGCTGATAATCAGCTCGCCCTCCGCTTCGGTCACGTCCTCCTCTGTCATAGCCGGCAGATCAAGCTGTAGGCGGCTTGCTTCTGATTGTTTTATTTCTTCTATTCTTTTTATAAAGGGGTCAAGATCGCCGCTGTACAGCTCCGCTTGTATGAAAATATTATCTCGCAAGGTGTAGAGATAATGCTCGTCGTTTTGGTGAGGCAGCTTTTGGTGGACATACAAATTGCCGTCCTTTCGGGCAAAAATGTAGTCCCAGGCGGGTGTGAACGAGCTGTCTGCTTTTTGCTCGGCATGGCAGGTCATGCTCATCTCGTGCCCGGCAAGCCATTCCTCAAGCTGGGTATAAAAATCCGGGCGTTCGGCAGAGCCCTCGGCGTTCAAAAAATCAACGGCTTGGTTCACCGTGTTGATCAGCCTTGCCTTGGTGATCTTTTTTGGCGTCAGTAGCCAAGCGGCCAGTATGCCGCCCGCCACCAGCAGGATGGCAAGCAGAATCAATGCGGCAATCAGGATTTTCTTTTTCATGGTAGAACCTCCTTTTTCTCGGGGGATGTTTTCTGCTCCGTTACAGCGTATCGCTCATGCGAACGTATTCCCCCTCCGGCTCGCCGGGCAGCAGACGGCAGGGGATAAAGGGCAGCGAGGAAAGCGAGTAGCCAAGCGCCACGAGCGGGTCGCTTGCTACGCAGAAGCGGTCGCCGTCAAAGCGCACGTCTACCAGCGGGCGCTCGCCGGCCTCAATACGCTCGGCCAGCAGGTCGGGGCGGCCGCCCTCCTCGATCTCGGCCGGGTAGTAGAGCCGCAGCGGGGAAAGATAGCAGGCACGCGTGGTGTGGTCCTTTTGCCAGGTGGCAAAGGCATCGCGCAGGCAATCGGCGATCTCAGCAGGCGATGCGTAGGTTGTGTCTAAGACCAGGTCATAGTTGAGAAGATCCTTGTTGTTCACACCGTAAAGCTCCATATAGCGCTTCTTTTCGCTTTCGCGGCGGGTGCGGATGTTGGCCTCTGTCTCCTCCACCGTGGCAAAATGCTCCTCGGCACGGCCGGCGCCAAAGATGCGCGCGGCGCTCACGGCCGTCTCGGTAGACAGATAAACGCGAAAGGTGCCGCGCACAAAGTGCCAGGCCATGCGCGAATCAATGAGAAGCGGCCTGTCCTCTTCTGAAAGGGCAACAAGCCCATCGTCGATCTCGTGATCCAATTCGGGGTGTGTTTCCATATATTGATTCATTTCCACCACCGTCATGTGATGGCGGGCGGCCACCTGGCGGCAGATGGTGCCGGTGGAATAATACTCCATACCCAGCTGATCGACTAGAATTTTGGCTACGGTGCTTTTTCCGCTGCCCAGGTCGCCGGCTAACGAGATCTTTGCGTGCATGGTTGTCCTCCGTTATGCTTGATATCTACTATTATACTCAATAACGCTTACTCTGTCAAGCGAAATATATTTTCCTAAAAAAGACTTTCTTTTTGGAAAGGTTTGCTGTATAATAGAAAAAAGACAAAAAAGAGGTGTCTTATGAAAGCAAGCGTTCGTTTTCAAAGGTTAGACCCACGCGCCGTGGCGCCCACCTATGGCACCGCCGCTGCCGCCGGGGCCGATCTTTACGCGCTGGATGCGCTGACACTCGCACCGGGTGAGACCGCGCTGGTGCATACCGGCCTGGCACTTGAGATCCCAGAGGGGTATGTGGGGCTGATCTTTGCCCGCAGCGGCCTGGCCACCAAGCGCGGCCTGGCGCCGGCCAATAAGGTAGGCGTGATCGATGCCGACTACCGCGGCGAGATCATGGTGGCACTGTATAACCAATCGGCTGTCACCCAAACGGTAGAGAGCGGCGAGCGGGTTGCCCAGCTGGTGATCACCCCGTTCTTACAGGCCGATTTTAGCGAAAGCGAGTCGCTTTCGGATACCGCACGCGGTGAGGGCGGCTTTGGCTCTACCGGTAACAAATAAAGGAGAAGAGATATGATCTTACACAATCTGATTTCTGACCACATGGTGCTGCAGCGCGAAAAGCCGATCTACATCTTCGGCATGGGGGCTGGGCATATTGCCGTCACCTTTCTCGGCAAGACCTATGAAATGACCAACTACGGCGGCGATTTCTGCCTCACCCTGCCGCCGCAGCCAGCCGGCGGGCCGTATGAGATGCTGGTGGATTTAGACGGTGAGACACGCACCATTACCGACATCATGATTGGCGAGGTGTTCTTGGCCGGCGGCCAGTCGAATATGCAGATGAAGCTGCGCGAGGTGGTGCCCCCGCGCGATGGGATCATGGATTGCCCCATGGTTCGCTATTATAACACCCAGCGGCCTGAGCGCGGTGAGGAGCTGGGGGCTACCTGGACGGTGGCCACCAAGGAGATGGCACCGCTGATCTCGGCTCTTGGCTGGATGTTTGCCACCAAGTGGGTGACCCTGCGCGGCGTTGCCGTAGGTGTGATCGCTGCCTACCAGGGCGCTGCCAACCTGCAAAGCTTTGTAGAGCGTGACGTGCTGATGGCCACGCCCATGGGTCAGCATTTTTCTGACCATCACGCCATCAGCCAGCGCATCTACCCCGCCTGGGGCGAGGATGGTGCCCTGTACGACTTTATGATCAAGCGTCTTGCGCCCTATTCGATGCGCGCGGTGCTTTGGTACCAGGGCGAGAGCAACAACAGCTTTGAGGAGGCAACCTTCTTCCCCCAGCTGATGAAGCTGTTCGTTGAGAACTTCCGCAAGACCTTCCGCGATCCCACGCTGCCCTTCGTGCAGGTGCAGGTCGCGCCCTTCGGCTCCGGCTGCGCGGCGCTCGGCCTGATCCGCGAGGCACAGATGATCGCATCAGACATCACGCCCGGCCTGGCCACCGTTACCATTGGTGATATCGGGGAAGAGACGCAGATCCACCCCTCGCATAAGGAAGAGATCGCCGACCGCCTCGTGCGTGCCGTGCGCCACACCGTATTCGGCGAGACAGAGATCCCCTACCTTGGCCCGATGGTGCATACCGTCACCTACGAGGGGGGCTCCGCCCGCATCACCTTTACCCATACCGAGGGTGGCCTTGTAACCGACGGCGAGATCGACAACCTCTACCTGCTGGACGAGGCAGGGAACAAGCACCTCGCTACCTGCCACTTAGAGGGAGAGACGCTGGTAGCCACCGCGCCGATCGAGCGCGCCGTGGGCGCCGAGCTGGGCATGGAGGTCTTTTCTACCATGCATCTCTTTAATGGGGAAGGGCTGCCCGCCGTGCAATTTAAGAGATAAAAAGAAGGAGGCCAAGCGGCATGGCGTTGTGTTCTAAAGGACACAACGCCAGTTCTATTCGCCCTTGGCGAGTGATATTGCTACGCAGTGATATTTGGACTTCGTCCAAGTGATATTCGCTACGCGAGTTTTAGGGCGAATAGAATATCACTGTGAGGCGAAGCCGAACAATACCACTGCCCGAAGGGCAATATCACTCTTTGCGAAAGCAAAGAATATCACTCATAGAAAGCAGAGAAGAGAGAGCTTCACGGCAATTTGATTCCGTGTTGCTCTCTCTTCTGTTATTATGCCATGTAATCCTCGCCTACCGGCTCACCACGGCGCAGGCGGTCAACGACCGTGTCGATCGCCGGGAAGATGTGATCCCAGCCGTGCTGCTCGCTCATGACCTCCAGCCCCACGTTGCCAATGCTATCGTTCGGGAAGGTGATCCAGGTGTAGAAGAGCAGGCCGCCCGGATTCTTTTCCTTTTCTAAGCAACGGGCAAAGTTATATAGGTGCTCTAAGGCGTATGTCTCCTCCTTGTCACCGCGATAGTTCATCGTGCCGGGCACGTACCAAACGCGGATCTTGTCAACCAGGTCGCCCATGCGCTCATGCATCTCGGCATGGATCTTGTCATAGGTCTCGGACTTGTAGGGGTGGTAGAGATCGTAGGCGATGTCGGTGATGTAGCGAATACAGTCCGGCGTGATGCTGTCTACGTGCGGAATGGTCCAGTAATTCGGTGCTACCGGCGCAATGCAGAAGCAGGGGATAATGCGCATTTCGGGAAAGATCTCGCGCATGGCCTTGGTGGCCACGGTGAAATCGGCAGCCGAGATGCCCTGCAAAAAGGGCTCGTCTACGTAAAAGCCGAGAATGGCATCCTTATACGGCTTTTCGTCCAGCACGGCCTTCATGGCCAGCAGGCGCTCGCGGTAGTCGGGCAGCAGCACGCACTTGGCGTAATATTCGCCGCCTACGTCTACCATCATCTCCTCCCGGCTTACCCGGTGAAAGAGCAGGTAGGAGAAGGTGATAAAGGCCTTTTTGCCGGCAGCGGCGATCTCTGTCAGCTGACTCTCAAACACCTCGCCACGGTAATCACATTCGCAGATAAACAGGTCAAGCGAGGGGCTTTTTAGCGCAAAATCAAAGCCCTTTCGCCCCTTTTCTAACCCTGTGTGAAACATACCAAAGTGCAATTCGCGTTCCATATCTCGGTTCCTCCTTTTTGAAAAAACGGGTGCCCATCCATATGGGGGCACCCGTGTGTTGGTTGTCTGATGATCAAGCGAGCTTTTCGGCAATCTTCTCGCACAGGCGTGCGGTCAGGCGGTCAAGCCAGCCGGGCTCGGTGGGGTATACGTTCAGCCCCGTAACACCCTCCTCGTCTAAGAAGGCGAGCGCCGTCTCGCGCGAGGTAAGCGACTGGTAGAGGTACAGCATACGCGCTACCTGCATACCGGTCCCCATCGCGTACAGGCGCAGCGAGGCATTGGCGCCGAAGCCGGCGTAATCCGGGTATACGATAAAGGCGTCACCGGCCGAGAATACGGCATCAGCATCGGTGTTGTTATACGGGTTGATCGGGCGGCGGGAATGCATGCTGTTGTAGAAGTTAAAGCCCCAGTGCAGGAACAGATCCATATCGTAGCGGAACATCTGCAGACCCAGCACCGAAACGCGCGGCAGCGGCATAGAAAGGAAGCGGTTGGTATAATGATTGTTGATCGGGCCGCAGCAGTAGTAGGTGCAAAGCGGGCGAACGTTGGCATCAATGTAATTCTGCATGGTGTTGACCACGCAAACGGAATATTCGCGGTCGGTCTTGCCGGCAAACTCGAGGTGCGAGCAGGCATCCAGCGTGCGGCTCTTGCCGATCAGGGGCATGATGAAGTTTTTGCAGGCCATGTACTGATCGTACTGCTCCAGATTCGGCTCGTCCGAGATATGGAAGAAGGAGATCTCCTCCCAGCCGTTTTCACGCAGGTTGGCGTTCAGCGCGGTCAGCATCTGGCGTAAGAAGTCCTTATACTCGTCAGAAAGGGCATCGGTCTCCCAGCCAAAGCGGCGGCGTAGGCGCCCCTTTTGGTCGCGCACCAGGATCTTGGGCGCGTTTTTAGCACCCCACTGGGTATAGCAGGGGGGCATCTCCAGGTACTTCATGCCGTGCGAGAGGGCAAAGCGGATAAACTCGTTGGTCTTCTCAAAATCAAAGGTGAAAACACCCGGCTCCGGCTCGCGGATATCCAAGAGCTGTGCCGTGTGGCGCTCGCCGCCGATCTGGGTATCAAAGGCGGGGGTGAAGAGCGGTATAAGAAGCATGTTCTGACCGCTGATGGTTGCCTTCTCTAAGTAAGAGGCAAACAGCTTGTAGAAATCCTTGGTAAAGAGCTTGACGTGGTGCTGGTCGATAAAGCTGTCGTAGTGCATCCAATGGGTCAAGACCCATTTCTGCTCGGGCAAACGAGCCGGCAGCTTGATCAGCTCAAAGGTCGCGCGGGTGAGGTATTTGCCATTGTCGTATAGTCTGGCAATGATCTTATGCTTGCCGGGGGCGATCTTGTCGCTATCCTGAATGGTGACGAACAGGGTCTGGTTGGCGTTGGCCATGCCGTGCAGCAAAAGGGGATTGCACTTTTCCAGCACGTCAGGGTACAAATGATCCTCGCGGATCTCATAATAATCGTCATGCCAGGGGCTGGCATCCATGACTGCCGGTACCAGGCCTACGCGGCGTACCTTGGCCGCACGGGCAGCCGGTCCGCCCACTAGGCGAACGGATACCTCGCGGTAATCGTAATCGGCAAACAGATTCAGCTGAAGGGATACGCTTTCACCCTCAAAGAGATAAAGCGGGGTGTCCAGCACGTGGGGGTCGCCGGTGCGATAGATCTTTTCGCCGGCGCTGACAGCGGTTAATTTGAACATAGCAGACATCCTTTCTTTCGGCCGCAGCCGCATAGTAATTATATTATAGAAAAAACAGGAAGACCTGTATTTACCATATCCGTTGCGTTTTTTGCACGATCGGTCAATCTCTAAAGAGCAAAAAGGGCAGTTCCTTCGGCATTGACAACGCAAAGCACATCGTTTGCCCGCCCTTCGGATGGGGGAAGGTGAGCGCGGCGGCCAGCAGCCCCATGCGCCCGCGCGTGGTAGCACCGTAGCGCGCATCGCCGTATAGCGGCAGACGGCGTGCGGAAAATTGGGCGCGGATCTGGTGGGTGCGCCCGGTCAAGAGCCGCACGCGCACAAGCGAAAGCGGCGTGGGGCAGGCCTCGTCCGGCATGCGCGTGGCCAGCACCTCGTAGGTCAGGCGCGCCTCCTTTACCCCGGCGCGCTTACGCTGCACTACGTAGCTTTTATCACGCTGCCGGTCAAAAAACAGCAGGTCGCACAGCTCCCCCTGCGCCTCGTCCGGCACGCCCTCTAAGACGGCCAGGTATTCCTTTTTCATCCCCTCGCCCTCGGCGGCGGCGGAAAGCGCGGCCGCGCTTTTTTTGTCCTTGGCAAAGACCATCAGGCCGCCGGTTGGCCGGTCTAAGCGGTGAACGGGGTAGGGCACCGTGCTTTCACCGCGTTCGGCAAACAGGGCGGAGAGCAGGGAAAGCATGTCTCCTCCGTCACCGTTCCCCTTGGGGGCAGAAAGAACCCCCGGCTCCTTGTAGCATACGATTAGGTATGCATCCTCATATAGTATCGTCATAGCAGTTACCTTGATATAGTATCGTCATAGCAGTTACCTTGATAAGATCTCATAGCCACCCTCGGTGATCAGCAGCATATGCTCTACCTGGGCAGAGCGGCGACCATCCGCCGTGCGGATCGTCCAGCCATCGCGCTTGTCGCAGGTGAAAAAGCGGCTGCCCTCGTTGACCATCGGCTCGATCGTAAAGACCATGCCGGGCAAAAGCAGCATGCCCTGGCCCTCTTTGGCCGTTACGTGGCTGACAAAGGGCTCCTCATGCATCGAAAGCCCCACGCCGTGCCCGCCGATCTCGCGCACCACGGTATAGCCGTTTTCATGCGCGTGGCGCGCAATGCGGTAGCCGATATCGCCGAGCGGCATCATCGGTCCCAGGCCGGCAAGCGCCAGCGCCAGGCATTCCTCTGTCACACGCACCAGGCGGCGCGCAGCGGCATCTGCCTGCCCGATGATAAACATGCGTGAGGCATCCCCCACGTAGCCACCGTAGGTGGTGGTGCAATCGACGTTGATGATATCTCCCTTGCGCAAAATGACCCGTTCATCCGGGATGCCGTGGCAGACCACCTCGTTGACCGAGGTGCATACCGCGCGTGGAAAGCCCTGAAAGCCAAGGCAGGTGGGCTTGCCGCCCAGGCGCTTGGTCTCCCGCATCACCACGTCGTCGATCTCGGCGGTGCTGACCCCCTCGCCGATCATGGCAGCTACCGCGTCCAGCACCAGGGAATTGACACGCCCCGCCTCGCGTATGCCGGCGATCTCGCGCTCGCTTTTGATCATGGCAAGCGAGGGGGTGCGCTTTCCCTCCGCCCGCCATGCGTGGATCAAGGCAGCCGCCCGCTCGCGCAGGGGGCTTGCTTGCTCCATCGTTATTCCTCCGGCAAGGGGTCGTTTGGCACTACCCTTGCCAGCTGCGCGTTTTTATAGCGGCGGTCGCTCGTCACCTCGGTCACTACCGATAAGTAAGAGGGCAGCAAAAACGCCTCGTCCTCGCTCGTAAGCTCCACCTCTAAGGTTGCACGGTCATCCCAGAAGGTGTAAATATCCACCTCCATCACGTGCCCCTCGTAGGGCACGGCGTAGCGCGTTTTCTTGATGGGCAGCCGCTCGGGGTCGGCCACGCGCAGGGCGGCGCGGTAGCCCTCCTCGTCCAGCTCCTGCTCGCGCTCGACCGCGGTGCGGTCGGAGAGCCGGCTTTTTTCGGTGCGGATATAGCGCACCACCCCGTCCTCCTTCACGCGGCGCACACGGGCGGTCACGCCGGCGGGGGAGAGCAGATAGGTCTGTGTGATGTGCTTGATCCGCGCCCCCGGCTGTGCGGAAAGGAAGGCTACGTCCGGCATGCGGATGAGAAACTTTCGCTCGATCTCTAACGGTTGCTTCATATCGTTACCTCAGCCTCTTCGGCGAGGTGCCGTAGGCCTTTTTGAATACGCGAAGAAAGTAGTTATAATCGTCAAAGCCCACGCGGGCGGCAATATCGGCAATGGGCAGGTCGGTGCTCTTGACCAGCTCGCGCGCCACGGTCAGCCGGCAATGGCGGATGTAGGCGGCAATGCCGCCGTCCACGTGCGGCCGCATGGCCGCGTAAAGGTTGGTGCGGCTGATGTGAAACTCGCGGCACAGCCGCTCTACGGTAATATCCTCGCCAATGTGGTCGCGGATGTATTTTTCCACCGTATCGAAAAACTCCTTGTCGGCCGGCTTGATCATTTCCTTCAGCAGGATGTAGTTGGCGCAGGCCTCTAAGATCTTAGAGGCAGCTAAGATCTGGCGCGTGTTCTTGCACTTGATATGGCGAATGGCATCGTCAAGATCCTGCCCGCCGGCATACATGTTCACCAGGGCGCGCAGGTTGAGGAGCAGCTCATCCTTATCCTTAATGTCGGTGATCTGGCCAAACATGACGTAGCCGATGATCTTGCCGTCCGCCATCAACGGCGCGGTCGCCTCGATCAGCCCGGCGTGGCACTTATATACCGTCAGCTCGTGCGTTTTACGGCAGCGCTCAAACGAGATGCGGTCACTTTCCCGGCATTGCGCGTCAAAGGCAGCGTTCTGCCGCATGCACACGCAAAAGGGAATACCGTCGGTCGGGTAGGAGATCAGTTCATGATAGTTTTCATCAAAGAGAACCATGCGCAGCCCGGTCAGCACGTGAAAGTGCTCCATCAGCGTGGTCAGGTCCTGGTTGACGTGTAACGGCATAATAGCACCACCATTCTGTACGTTTTTACATATTTTTTGGATGTTCTTTACTATTATTTTAGCACACTTTATGGTAAAATCAAGAAAAAACTGCAGAAAGGCAGGAGGAAATTTATGAAATTTGCATTATATTTTGGTAACAGAGGCTTTTTCCCGGAGACCCTGATCGCCGGCGCGCGTGAGGAGGTTGCCAAGGCGGTAACCGATGCCGGCCACGAGTACATCATGCCCCCCGCAGACATGACCCGCTACGGTGCCGTTGAGACCCGTCAGGAGGGTTGGAAGTATGCCGAGTGGCTGAAGGGCTATGAAGGGCAGTATGACGGTGTCATCATGTCCCTGCCGAACTTCAGCGACGAGAACGGTGCCGTTGCCGCCCTCGAGCATTGCGGCAAGCCGATCCTGATTCAGGCATACCCGGATGAGATCGGCCTGATGGATTTTGCCCATCGCCGTGACTCCTACTGCGGCAAGTTCAGCATTGAGGACGTGTTCCATCAGTATGGCATCCCGTTCACCGTGCTCGAGCCCCACGTGGTTCATCCCCTGACCCCCGAATTCCGTCAGAACATTGATGATTTCGCCGCTATCTGCCGCGTTGTCAACGGCATGCGCCACTTCTCCATCGGCGTACTGGGCGCCCGTACCTCGAAGTTCAAGACCGTTCGCTACGATGAGATCACCCTGCAGAAGTACGGCATCACCTGCGAGACCTTTGACCTGTCTGACCTCTTCCGCCGTGTGAAGGAATATGCCGACAATGATGAGAAGGTAGTTGCCCGCAAGGAGCACCTGAAGAATTACACCAATTGCAGCCTCGTGCCGGAGGATAAGATGAACACCCTGGCCAAGGTCAGCGTTGTTATCGACGATTATATGCGTGAGTTCCGTCTGGATTGCATCACCCTGCGCTGCTGGGAAGAGATGCAGACCGATCTGGGCGTGGCTCCCTGCGTGCTGCTTTCCGAGCTCAATGACCGCGGCATCGTAGCATCCTGCGAGATCGACCTCTGCTCGGCCATCAACATGTACTCGATGCAGCTGGCTTCCGAGAAGCCCACTGCCTGCCTTGACTGGAACAACAACTACGGTGACGATCCGAACAAGGTCATCCTCTTCCACTGCGGCTCCACCGCCCAGAAGCTGATGAAGGAGACCGGCCTGGTTACCGACCACAAGATGTTCGCTAAGGGCTGCCCCGGCTGCGGTTGGGGTGCAAACGAGGGTCGCATCGCGTCCTTCCCCATGACCTTCTCGAACTGCAAGACCGAGGATGGCAAGCTGACCTTCTACGTAGACGAGGGTGCCTTTACCGATGACGATATCGAGAAGGAATTCTTCGGCTGCGGCGGTGTTGCCGTGATCGATGACCTGCAGAGAAAGCTCATCAAGCTCGGCCGTCAGGGCTTCCGCCACCACACCACGGTTGGCGTTGGCCATATGGCAAAGGTGCTGCGCGAGGCCTTCGTATATTACCTGGGCTACGACGTAATGGACCTGTAAGGAGGCCGTTATGCAGATTGCCGGTCTTGACGTTGGTACCACCGGTACCAAAATAACGGTGTATGAAAGCGACGGTCGCTTTTTGGATAGCGCCTATCGCGAATACGACGTCACACGCGCCCACGGCGCGCACGAGATCGACGCCAATGTGATCTGGGAGGCGGTTCTTGCCGTCATTACCGAGGTAGGACGGCGGGGGTATTCCCCCGCCGCCATTGGCGTTACCACCTTTGGTGAGACCTTTGTGGCGCTCGATGAACATGACGAGGTGCTTCTTCCCTCTATGCTGTATACCGACCCGCGCGGTGAAGAGGAGGTCAAGGAGCTGATCGCCTCCTTTGGGGAAGAGAAGCTGACCTATATCGCCGGCGTAAAGCCCCACGCCATGTTCAGCCTGCCTAAGCTGATGTGGATCAAGAATAACCGCCCCGAGATCTTTGCCAAGATCAAGCGCGTGCTGCTGGCAGAGGACTACGTGGTCTACCGTCTCTCGGGTGAGGCGAAGATCGACTATTCGCTTGCCGCGCGCACCATGGCGCTGGATATCCGGGCAAGACAGTGGAGCAAGGAGATCTTTGCCGCTGCCGGCATTGATCCTTCTCTCTTTTCTACCCCCGTGCCTACCGGCAGCGTGGCCGGCCTGATCCGCCCCGCGCTTGCCAAGGAGCTTGGTCTCTCGCCTGAGACGCGCATCGTCTGCGGCTGCCACGACCAGGTTGCCGCCGCCGTTGGCTCCGGCGTGTTTACCCCCGGTGAGGCGGTAGACGGTACCGGCACGGTAGAGTGCATTACCCCCGTGTTTGATCATATCCCCGAGGACCCGCGCCTGTATGACGGCGGCTACTCGGTCGTTCCCTACGTGTTCCCCGGCACCTACGTTTGCTATGCCTTCTCGTTTACCGGCGGCGCCACGCTGAAATGGTACCGTGACAATTTTGCCCGGTATGAGGAGCAGCTGGCGAAGGAGCAGGGCAAGAAGATCTATGCCGAGCTGGATGCCGCTGCGCCCAAGGCGCCCACGGATATTCTGATCCTGCCGCATTTTGCCGGTGCCGCTACGCCCTATATGGATAACGGTGCCCGCGCGGTGATCGCCGGCCTGACTCTTTCGCACACGAATTTAGATATCTATCGTGCGCTGATGGAGGGCGTGACCTACGAGATCCGCATCAATATCGAGCAGCTGGAGAGCTTTGGCATCCGCCCGCGCGTTTTATACGCGGTGGGTGGCGGCGCTTCCTCGCCGCTGTGGCTGTCGATCAAGGCTGACGTGCTTGGCCGCCCGGTAACCGCGCTGGAGGCGCGTGAGGTAGGTGCCTGCGGCACCGCCATGATGTGTGCCGTGGCTATGG
>JAZQVK010000123.1:0-2099 GCA_045631765.1 Eubacteriales bacterium | reverse complement strand
CACCAGATCCGCGCCCATATGGCGCACGTTGGCCACCCGCTGTGGGGGGATGGGAAGTACGGTCTGAACCGTGACGATCGCGCCCGCGGCTATAAATTCCAGGCGCTGTACGCCTACCGCCTGCGCTTTGATCGCGAGGGCGATTGGGGCGTGCTGAACGGCCTGCGCGGCAGAGAGTTTTCCATTGCCCCGGCCGAGATCTATTTTACGAAGGAGTTTGAATAAACGTATCTATGGGTAAAAAAGCCCTTCGCATTTTATTTATTTTTCTATCGGGCATGGTGGCGGCACTGCCGGTCAGCTTTACGCAGCTTTCCGCTTTTGCCTTCGTTTCGTTCGTGCCGGCGCTGCTGCTTCTGTTTCCCGACCTGCTTGCCCCTGCCCTGCCACGCCGCCCACGCGCCTATTACGGCTACGGCATGGCCTTTTGCATGGGCTATTTTATGGTCACCTTTCATTGGTTTATCAGCCTGTACCCACTGGATTTTGTAACCGGCATGACACCCCTGATGGCGGTGGCGGTCATTCTGGCCGCCTGCATCGGCCTGCCGCTTTTGCAAAGCGTGGGATTTGCCTTTCTGTTTTACATCATGGCTTGGCTTTCGCGCACGCGCCTCGTACGGCGTCTGCCGCTCTTGCTGCCCTTTCTGTTTGCCGGCGGGTGGGTGACCCTTGCCTATACGCAAACGCTGACCTGGGCCGGCGTGCCGTGGGGCGCGCAGCTGGCGCTTTCACAGCACCAAAACCTGCTGGTCGTTTCCTCTGCCTCGCTCTTTGGCTCCTATTTCGTCACCTTTGTGATTGCTTCTGTCAACGCCTGCTTAGCCTACGCGTGGCTGGCCAAGAGCCGCGGGCAGCTGCGAAGCGAGCGCATCATGGCCTTTCTCGCGCTTGGTATTTTTCTGCTGAATTACGCGCTGGGCGCAGCGGTCTATTATACGCCCAAGCAAACAAGCGGTACCGTAAAGGCGGCCGTGCTGCAGGGCAACGTCAGCTCTGCCGAAAAGTGGAGTGGGCAGATTGATGCCATTTCGGTCTACCGCCACCTGGCGCTTGCCGCCGCTGAGGATGGCGCCGAGATCATCGTCTGGCCGGAGACTGCCCTGCCCTACAACCTGGCGGGCGACAGCTACGCCATGGCATCCGTGCGACTGATTGCGCGCGAAACGAACGCCGTGCAGATCATCGGCTCCTATTCCTACGAGACGGGCGAGCTGGGGGAGCTTTTGCGCCACAATTCGCTTTACCTGATCTACCCGGATGGCACCGTCAGCAAAACGCTCTACCACAAGCAGCACTTAGTTCCCTTTGGCGAATACGTGCCCATGGAGGGGCTGATCCGCACCCTGCTGCCCTTTCTTTCTGATTTAGAGATGCTAAAGGATGGCAGCACCATGGTGCCCGGCGACAAGCCCACACTATTTGAGACCGCGCACGGGCGTCTTGGCGGCCTGATCTGCTTTGATACCATTTACGAAGAGCTTGCGCGTAAGAGCGTGGCCGCCGGCGCCGAGCTGCTGGTCATTGGCACAAACGATTCCTGGTTCTTAGATTCTGCCGCGGTCTACCAGCACAATGGCCAGGCCGTGCTGCGCGCTATTGAAAACGGGCGCGCCGTTCTTCGCGCGGCGAACACCGGCATTTCCTCGATCATTACCGAAAGGGGCGAGGTGCTCTGCTATTTAGAGCCGCTGGTCGACGGCCATCTGACGACCGAGGTCACTCTTTCCACGCAAAAAACGCTGTATACCATGATCGGCAACAGCTTTGTGCTGCTCTGCGCGCTGGGCTTTCACGCACCGGCGCTGGTGGCGCTTGGCGAGCTGCTGCTGAAAAAGATCAAAAAACCGAAAGGAGAGACACATGAACACACCCGTACTGGAAGCGCGTAGCCTGCAAAAGTGCTATACCATGACGCCGGCGCTGGATATCAACCTCATTCTGCCGCGCGGTAAGGTGGTCGGCTTGCTTGGCCCGAATGGCAGCGGCAAGACCACGCTGATCAAGCTGGCGGCCGGCCTGCTTCGCCCCACGAGAGGCGAGCTGCTGATCTCCGGCATGCCGGTATCGCAGCATACCAAGGCCATTGTTTCCTACCT
>JAZQVK010000122.1:0-3960 GCA_045631765.1 Eubacteriales bacterium | reverse complement strand
CGTCTGCGTAACCAGCCTCCTTAAAAAGTGTTTCGGATACGGTTTTGGTAAAGCCGTCACTTGCATCTTTATAGCTAAAGATCTTCGTTGCAGCCTCACCCTCCTCGGCCATCACAGGCAGCAGCAGCGCGGGGATCGCGGTGATGAGCATGCAAAGCACGAGGAAAAAGCTAAGGAACTTTTTCATGTTTTTGCTTCCTTCCTAAAAAAATTTGTAGGTATAAAACCTTACTGGAAATATTTTAGCACAGCCTTATAGAAATGTCAAGTTTTTGCTAAAAATTCAGCATTTTTATCAAATTTGGACATCGTTTTTTGTTCATTTTCACAACAAACCGAGGGCGCTGTTGGTGTTTTTTACCAACAGCGCCCTCAAAAAGCAATTATTCACCCAGCGACTGGCGGTACGCCTTGACCGCATCGCCGTATTCCATCATAGCATAAACCATCTGCTTGGCGCTCTCGTCAAGCCCCTCGTCAGATGCGTTGCGCGCCACGTAGCTTTCTACGCTGTAGACCACTGTGGAACTATGCCCGTTGGGCGTTACGGCGCGAACGTAGTACGGGCGGCCAAACTCGGCGGCGTAGATGCCGCTGGTCACGGCCAGGTATCCCTCAAAGGGTGCTACCTTTTCCAATGGGAAGGCAGAGGGGTTTTCAAACTCCGGATTATCAGCCACCTCTACGAAGATATCCTGTACCAGCATAGCCGCCTCGGCATTTTTATTCAGCATCTGCCATTCCGGGTAGCCGGAGCCGCCGTTGACACGCAGCTTCTCCTGCCCTGCTACGTTCACGTACAGCTTAAAGCAGGCAGCCTCACCGATCACCATAGACGTGCTGGCCAGCTCTGCCTCGGTCTGCGTGGCCTCGCCCTCCTTACGCAGCACCGATTGATAGTCACGCACAACGGGCTGCTTGGCCGCAGCCGGCAGATAATCGTTTGCCAGGTTGCCGGGGCGATAGGAATTGTAGACCTGGGTGGCTGCACCGTAATTCAGCATGGCCACCAGCACACGGTATAGGGGGCTTCCCTGCTCGGCATCGGCCAAGAGGCGCATGGCGTAATCGCGCATAGAAAAAAAGTAGGAAACGCCCTTTACGACCTGGTTATCCTTCCGGCAGGAGGGAATGACCTCGATCTCCTCGGTCATCGAAAGCAGCGTCAGGTGCGGGTAGGTGACCACGTAAAGCCCCTCTTCATCCGCCGGCACGGCGCTATAGGTCACGCCGCCAACCATGGCGCGCACGTTCTCGCCCCCCTCGGGCACGCGAATATAAAAGCGAACGGTAAAATCCTCACCCATGCTGGCACGAACACCCACCACCACCGGCTGGGTGACCGTTCCCGCAGCAACCACCGGCAGGCCGGCAAGCGAGAGCAGCAGCATGAGCGAAAGCAAGCAGCAAAGCACTCTTTTCACGGTAACATCCCTTCTTGCGCCAAGCGCAAAGAAAAATACAACAGTAGTTTACCACAAAGCGCGCTTCTTGTCAAGCCGTTTTGCGGCGGCAACAAAATGTCACCCTGTTTTTAAAAACAGGGTGACATTTTGTTTTATAGCATCAAGCCGCAGACAAGATCGCTCAGCTCGATGGGGTTTTCTACGCTCATGCCGCCAACCAGGCGTGCCTGGGCGTACAGGATCTTGGTGCAGGCGGCCAGGCGATCGCGGTCGCCCTCGTACATCTGGCGCAGACGGGCAGCCAGCGGATGATCAAGATTGATCTCCAGCACGGCGGCAGCCTTCACGCTGCCATCGCTGTTGGGCATGCCGTTCAGCACCTTCTCCATCCCCAGTGAAATGCCGCCCTCGCTGCCAAGGCAGACGGGGTGGTTCTTCAGGCTGGCGGAGAAGCGCACGGCGCTGACCTGCTCGCCCAGCGTCTCCTTCATAAAGGCCAGCATCTCCTTGGCGCTCTCGTTCTCGCCCTTCAGCTTTTCCTTTTCCTCGTCGCTGGCAATATCCAACGATTCGTCCGAAACGTTGACGAACTTACATTCCTGATAGGTGCCAAGCGTGCGCAGGGCAAACTCGTCTACGTCGTCGGAAAGGTACAGCACCTCAAAACCACGGTCAACGACTGCCTCTGCCTGCGGCAGCATAGCAGCAGCCTCTACCGTTTCGCCGCAGGCGTAGTAGATGGTCTTTTGCTCCTCCTTCAGGCGGGAGGTATATTCCTTCAGCGTGACCAGCTTCTTTTCTGCCGAGGAGGTAAACATCAGCAGGTCGGTCAAGACGTCCTTGTGCATGCCGTAATCCGCATATACGCCAAACTTCAGCTGTAGGCCAAAGGCACCGTAAAACTTCTCATAGGCCTCGCGGTCGCTTTCCATCAGCTTCAGCAGCTCGGATTTGATCTTCTTTTCTACCGTGCGGGCGATCAGCTTCAGCTGGCGGTCATGCTGCAGCATCTCACGCGAGATGTTGAGCGAAAGATCGGCGCTATCCACCAGGCCGCGCACAAAGCTGAAATAGTCGGGCACGAGGTCGGCGCACTTTTCCATGATCATCACACCGCTGGAATAGAGACAGAGCCCCTTTTCATAATTCTTGGTGTAATAGTCAAAGGGCGCGTGAGACGGGATAAAGAGCAGCGAATGGAAGGAGGCCGTTCCCTCGCTGACCGTATGGATGGTCTTAACGGGTGCCTCGTAATCGTAGAACTTCTCGCGGTAGAAGGTGTTATACTCCTCCTCGGTGATCTCGGAGGCAGGTCGCTTCCACAGCGGAACCATGCTGTTGAGCGTAGCGATCTCCTTCACCGTTTCGTATTCGGGCTCCTTGCCCTCCTCGCCGCCCGCCTTCGGGCGGTGCTCCTCTACCTCCATACGGATGGGGTAACGGATATAGTCGGAATACTTGCGCACCAGCTCGCGGATCTTATATTCCTCAAGGAAGTCGCTGTAGCGCTCGTCATCGGTATCGGGCAAGAGATACAGCGTGATCTCGGTGCCGGCCTCTGCCTTCTCGCAGGGCTCAACGGTATAACCGTCTGCCCCCTCGGATTGCCATTCCCATGCCTCGGCCGCGCCGAAAACGCGCGAGCGCACAGTAATACGCTTGGCCACCATAAAGGCGGAATAGAAGCCAACGCCAAACTGGCCGATGATATCAACCTTTTCGCGCGCCTCCTCATCCTGCTTAAAATCAAAGGATCCGCTCTTGGCAATGGTGCCGAGATTGTTTTCAAGCTCCTCCCTCGTCATGCCGCAGCCGTTATCGGTGATGGTAAGCGTGCGCGCCTCCTTATCCCGCACCAGCGTAATAGCATACTCGTCACGCGCAAGGGTGACGGAAGCATCGGTCAGAGAGCGGTAATATAGCTTATCCAGCGCATCGCTGGCGTTGGAGATCAGCTCGCGCAGGAAGATTTCCTTATGGGTGTAGATGGAATTGATCATCAGGTCCAGCAGACGCTTGGACTCAGCCTGAAACTGCTTGGTTTCCATAATTGAAGTGCCTCCGTATATATCAAAAAATTTAAAACGAATGTATTAGCACTCATGCACGGCGAGTGCTAACGGTATGATACTACTTCCCGGCAGAAAATGCAAGGGGGTTCACAAATTGTTTACAACCCCTCTTTTCCGGACAAACTGTAGCTATCAATTCCAATTCCGAAAGGCGGTAATTTTATGCTGGTACAGGATCTGATGAATCCCAAGGTCATCACGGTGGAGCCGGGGGCCTCTGCGGCCCTGGCGGCCCGGCTGCTGAGCCGCTACAACGTAGGCGCCCTCCCGGTTTGCGGAGCAGACCGAAAACTGCGGGGCATCGTCACCGACCGGGACATCGTGGTGCGCTGCGTGGCGGCGGAGGACGACCCGGCCCAGACCCCCGTGCGGGACATCATGTCCCGCTCCCCCGCCACCCTCGCCCCCGGGCAGGACATCCTCGCCGCGGCTCAGCTCATGGCAAAGCATCAGGTGCGTCGCCTGCCGGTGGTGGAACGGGG
>JAZQVK010000121.1:0-4775 GCA_045631765.1 Eubacteriales bacterium | reverse complement strand
TGAGGTTGGTCACGCCGTAAAAGCCGCAGAAGAAAGAGGGCGAAGAATGGTAAAATTCTTCGTCCTCTTTTTTGACAAGCGTTATGCTCGTGGCGCAAATACTATATGAAATACGGGATAATATGCTGACTTCGCCAGCGTGATATTCTTATTCGCTTTTCAACCCGCGCGGCGCAGGATCTTATTCCACGGCAGGGCGACCAGCACACCGCAAAGCACGAGTGCCGCCCAAGCAAGAATGAGGTTTGACCAGCCGACAACGCTGACGGCATTCGCAAAGATGGCGCTGGAGGCGGCGGCGGCCATGTAGCTGAGAAAATCGAGGAAGCCGGTAGCGCCCGATACCATGCCGGTATCACGCAGGCTGGGGCAATAGCGGCTCCACAGCATGGCGGCGGCGCCATTCGAGGCCATGATGGCAAGCACGATCAGCACCAGGTTCACGATGGGATGGGTGACGCAGTAAACGGCTACGAAGAAGCCGGTAGAGCAAAGGAACATGATCAGAATGGTCAGATCCATATTGCGGCCAAGCCGCTCGTAAACGAATACCGAGATAAAGGCGGTAAAGGAGATGACCAGGGTGGCCGCCGTAAACAGGCCGGCAGCCTCATCCGGGCTGAAGCCCAGATGCTGGTTGATGTAGGTGGGCAGCCAGAACACCACCGAGGTGCGCACCACGCCGGTGATAATAGAGATCAGCGAGAATTTCACGATACGGTGGCGGATCAGCACGCCGATGCTACCACCCTTTTCCTGCTTTTTAGCCTGATACTGGCCATAGCGAACGATGCCCTTTTTTTCAAACACCAGGAAGGTGATGAAGCAGACGACTGCCATAAAGCCGAGAGCGGCCGAGCTGACGTAAAAGACGCTCTGCCAGGCCAGCACGGCGGCCAGCGCGCCGGCAAGCGGCGAGCCGAAGAAGGAGGCAAAGGTGTAGCCCAGGCTACAGCGCGTGGCGTGCACCGGGTCGGTATTTTCGGCCACCACCTTGGTCATGGGGCCGTAGATCATAGAAAGAAAGAAGCCGGCCATGCCATAGCACGCAGTAGCAAGCAGCGAGGAGGGCGGGGTAAACACAAAGGCCAGATTGGCCACGCCGGCCAGCAGCAGACCAAAGCTGATCATATACTGTGCCTTGATCTTATCGCCGATGGCACCGTTGATCAGCTGCCCGATGGCGTACATGGCGAAATAGACCGAGGAAAGCGAGCCGATAAAGGCCTCGCTTGTCACGCCGGTCACGGGGGCGATCATTTGCGGGGTAACGGCGCTGAGCACGTTTCTGGCAATATAAACGGCCAGATAGGAGAGCGAGCAGAGCGCGCCGATCATGATCGCGTTTCTTACCTTATTATTTCTAATTGCTTGATCGTTCATCTTACACCAATGAGAGCGCGCCTGCTCCCGGCAGGCGCGCTATTGTTTTTTTAATATCCGTATTGATACAGCACGCGGCGACATTCGTGCGGCGGGGGCAATTCCTCGCCGAATTTCTTTTGCAGCAGGGCTTTTTTGCTCTCTTCAAAATCAATCTCGCCCTCGCTTTCCGCTTGGGCGATGGCGCGGCGCACGGTCTCGGCCGGGTAGCCCTTGTGCGAGAGGTCAGCGACGATGCGGCGGGGGCCCCAGCACTTGCGATTGGCGGCGGCCACTACCAGGCGGTAGGCCTGCTCGCCCTCTCGGATGTAGCCCTTTTGCAGCACGTGCGCCACGGCGGCCTCGGCATTTTCTTGCGAGTAGCCGCGCTGCCGCAGCTTCCGGCAAAGGCCGTTTGCGCTGTTATCGCCATAGGCGAGCAGGCTTTCGGCCTTGGAAAAAGCGCGGATCTCGCCCTCGGCCTCGGCCAGGGCGGCCAGCATCTCGTCATCCAGCCGCTCTCCCGCCACGGGGGAGCCAAGCGCCTCATACCGCCTCTGCGAAAGGCGCAGAGTCCGGCGGGTATTACCGGCAAAATGCTCTTCTTCAACCGAAAGGCGCAGGTTGCCGTGGATATCGACTGCGGAAACGCGCAGCACGCGGCCGGGCATTAGAGCTCTTCCTCTTCAAATTCGCGGATGTCGAGCTCGTCATCCTCGCCTTCCATCTCAAACTGCTCGATAATATCGGTGTTCTTGGCGGCCTCGCGGATCTTTTCGGCAATCTCCTCCATCACGGCGGGCTCGCTTTCCAGATACTTGCGCGCATTCTCCTTGCCCTGGCCGATGCGGCTGCCGTTGTAGGAGAACCAGGCGCCGGATTTATCAATGATATCCAGCAAAACGCCCAGCTCGATCAGCTCGCCGGAGCGGGAGATGCCGTGGCCGTAGAGAATATCGAATTCTGCCGTCTTAAAGGGCGGCGCCACCTTGTTCTTGACCACCTTGCACTTGACGTGGTTGCCGTAGACCTCGGTGCCGTTTTTCAGCGCCTCGGCCTTGCGGACCTCGATACGCACCGAGGCATAGAACTTCAGCGCGCGGCCACCGGTGGTGACCTCGGGGTTGCCGTAGACCACGCCAACCTTTTCACGCAGCTGGTTGATAAAGATCATCACGCAGTTGGTCTTGGCCACCACGCTGGAGAGCTTACGCATGGCCTGCGACATCAGGCGTGCCTGTAGACCCACGTGGGAGGAGCCCATGTCACCGTCGATCTCCTGCTGCGGCACGAGGGCGGCAACCGAGTCGACTACGATGACGTCGATGGCGCCGGGGCGCACGAGCGCCCCGGCGATCTCCAGCGCCTGCTCGCCGCTATCCGGCTGCGAGACGAGAAGATTGTTGATATCCACGCCCAGCTTCTTGGCATAGAGCGGGTCAAGCGCGTGCTCGGCATCAATAAAGGCTGCCTCGCCGCCTAATTTCTGCACCTCGGCCACCACGTGCAGGGCCACGGTGGTCTTACCGGAGGATTCAGGGCCGTAGATCTCGACGATACGGCCGCGCGGTACGCCGCCGATGCCAAGCGCCAGATCCAGCGTCAGGGAGCCGGTGGAAACGGCGCTGACGGTCATATCAGCCGCCTCGCCCAGCTTCATAATGGTGCCCTTGCCCATGGTCTTTTCAATACGGGCGATGGCGGTCTCCAGCGCGGTCTTTTTATCGCCGGGCGCTACCGGCTTTACCGATGGCGTAGGCGCGGTTTTTTTGGTAGCCATAGGGCTTTTCTCCTTTTAATTAGATATTCAGCTGAATAGCGCCGGCAGGGCGGATGCGCAGCATCATAGCCGAGCCCTCGCCGAACACGCCGTCCAGCAGGCGGCGATACTCGTCTGCCAGCTCGGCCTTCACAAAGACCTGAATGGTGCCGGCAAAGCCACCGCCGTGTACACGCCATGCGCAGCCCTTACCGGCAAGCGCGCCCTCGGTCACCGCCAGGGCCAGGGAGAGCCCCTGCTCCTCTACGTTGAGGGTGGTGTATACGTTTTGCAGATACTTGAAGCTGGAATCGCCCGAGGCACAGATGCCGGCAAGGAAGTCTGCCGTGCGGCCGGCCTTCAAGGCATCCGCCAGGGTGGCAACGCGCTCATTCTCACGCACGAAGTGCAGCGCGCGCATGATGGCGCGGTCACCCAGCTTCTCACGCAGGGTGGGGATGGCGGCTACGATCTGCTCTTCGGTCAGGCCGCGAAGCACCTCCTGCCCGAGGGCGGCGGCTACGGCCTTCATCTCGCTCGGTACCGAGGCGTAGTCGGCGTTCAGGTTGGCGTGGTTGCCGCCGGTGTTGACGATGCAAAGCACGTAACCGGCCTCATCCAGCGCGAAGTTGATCGGCTCGATGACCGGGTTCTTCGGATCGTTGAAATCAATGTAAACGAAGCCGCCAACGGCGCAGGCCATCTGATCCATCAGGCCGCAGGGCTTGCCAAAGTACACGTTCTCGGCGTACTGGGCGATCTTGGCGATCTCTTCGTTTTCTACCTTACCGTCATTGTAGAGGTGGTTGAGGATATTACCGACCATGACCTCGAAGGCGGCGGAGGAGGAAATGCCGGAGCCCTTGAGCACGCGGCTGGTGGTATAGGCATCAAAGCCGCCGATCTGGTAGCCGTATTTGCGGAAGCCGCCGCACATACCGGTGACCAGGGCATTCGACTTAAAGGCCTTCTGCTTATCCGGGTCGTCACACAGCTCAAGCGGCACGCGATCCTCGGGGTAGCCCTCGCTGCGCACGCGCACCAGCGGCTCGCTGCTGGGCGAGGCGATGGCAATGATATCACGGTCGATGGCGGCTGCCAGCACGCGGCCGTGGTTATGGTCGGTATGGTTACCGCAGACCTCGGTACGGCCGGGCACTGAGAATACGAATACCTCGCGGTCCTCGCCATACAGGGCGGTAAATTCCTTGACGGCCTTGATATAGCGCTCGGTCTGCTCCTTCACGCCGTCACCGTACAGATAACGGAAGTTTTCCAGTGCGCCCTCCTCCAGGCGCTTGATCAGCTCGTTCGGTCTCATAGCAAATCTCCTTTTATATCATGTCAAAAAAATTTATATTGAAGCCCTTTGCCGCACGGCGAAAGGCAACCTTTCTTCTTACCTGTTCCCTATTCCTTCTTCCCTCGCGCGTTCGCGGAACGCGCGCTCCCCTTCCTCAGCCAAGGAGGAAAGCGGGCGCATACGGCCGCGCTCGTCGGTGGCCGGGAGCCAGGTGATGCTCTTATCACGCAAGAACCAGGTCAGCTGCCGCTTGGCATAGTGCCGCGTGGCCAGGCAAAGCGCCTCGCGCGCTTCCCCCAGCGTGCATTCGCCGCGCAGGTAGGGCAACAGCTCCTTATAGCCGATGGCCTG
>JAZQVK010000120.1:0-6546 GCA_045631765.1 Eubacteriales bacterium | reverse complement strand
GATCTCGCCGGCCGTCAGCAGCTGGGTCATGGTGGTGTGCAGCGGCACCTTGCGCTTTTTTCGGAAATTCCAAAACGGCGCGTGCAGATAGGTGCCGTGGTGAAGTCGGATCGTAGCCATGTCGTTCTGTGAGCCAAGGAGTTGTGTTCTTCTCTTGTCTTCCTAAGCCCGCTTGGCCTCCGACTTGATCTCGCCGGCCGTCAGCAGCTGGGTCATGGTGGTGTGCAGCGGCACCTTGCGCTTTTTTCGGAAATTCCAAAACGGCGCGTGCAGATAGTTGCCGTGGTGAATGGCCACCACCACCGGCACGCGGCACATACGCACCAGCATGCCAAGCGATTCGGGCAGGTAAGAGGTCACGCCGCAGGGCGAATAGCGTGCCTCGGGGTACATGCAAAGAATATCCCCCCGCTGCAGCACGCGGCGTATGGATTTGATCAGGTGCAGGTCGGTGGTGAATTTGCGCGTGCAGATTGCGCCGATCCACTCCAGCAGCCAGGGGCGGCGGTAAAAGCCGTCAATATTGACCACGTTGTTCACGCGGTGCGGGTGGGTACCCAGCGCCACCAGCTCAAAATCAATAAAGGACATGTGGTTAGAAAGCAGCAGGTAGGGCGGCTTTAGCCCTTCCATGTTGATCTTTTCGACCCGGTGCTTTTTGCTTGCCAGCATGATCTTTGAAAGGATCCAGATCAGCCAGGTCAGATACCAGGGCTGGCGAATGGGGTATTTGGCGGTCTTGTAGCGTTTTTGGTTTTTATAATTGACATCCATAGCCGTCATCCTTTTTCATAAACACTCCCCGTTATTATACACGATTTGGTGTAAAAAAACAATATTTTCGAGAAAATAGGTAGGGCGTTTTTAGAAAAATGGCAATAACCCTTGACAAGCACGGAAAAGTATTATATAATACCAATAATATCGCTTTTGGGAAAGGAGATGGCGCACAGAAATCATGGAAGGTGACAGTACGACGCATCATAGCGAAAAGCCTCCTTTATGTATGACATTACAACGTGTGAGACATAGCCTGTGTTTACGTGAGTAAGCCGACGGGTTGTGTCTTTTTGTGCTTTTTTGAGGATTTTTGAAAAACGGATGTTCATCCGGGGGAGGATTTTGTTTTGGATATTTTTTGGATGCTGCTTTTGCAGCTGGTTCTGATCGCGCTGAATGCCGTGTTCGCATGTGCCGAGATCGCGGTCATCAACATTGGCGAGGCAAAGCTGACCAAGCTGGCCTCTGAGGGCGATAAACGCGCCAAGCGCCTTGCTCGCCTGACGAAGGAGCCCTCGCGCTTCTTGGCCACCATTCAGGTCGCCATTACGCTGGCCGGCTTTATCGGTAGTGCATTCGCTGCCGAGAACTTTTCCGATCGCATGGTCGCTTGGGTGGTCAGCCTGGGGCTGACCGGCGTGCCGGTCGCCACGCTGGATGCCATGGCGGTTATTTTGATCACCCTGCTGCTCTCTTACATTACGCTTATTTTTGGCGAGCTGGTGCCCAAGCGCGTAGCGATGCGCAAGGCAGAGAGCATTGCGCTCGGCCTTTCCGGGCTTATTTCCTTTATCTCTAAGGTCTTTCGGCCGCTCGTTTGGCTGTTGACCATCTCTACCAACGGCGTGCTGCGCCTGATGGGCATTGACCCCAATCAGAACGATGAGGACGTGAGCGAGGAGGACATTCGCATGATGGTGGACGTGGGTACGCAAAACGGCACCATTGATGACGAGGAAAAGGAATTTATTCAGAACGTCTTTGAGTTTGACGATTTGACGGCCGGCGAGATCGCCACCCACCGTACTGATGTGGTCATGCTGTGGACGGATGATTCCATGGAGGAATGGAACCGCATCATTCACGATACGCGCCACGCCATTTATCCCGTTTGCCACGAATCGGTAGACGATATCGTGGGTGTGCTGAACGCCAAGGATTACTTCCGGCTTGATAATCGTGACCGTGAGACGGTCATGGCCGAGGCGGTGCGCCCAGCCTACTTTATCCCGGATGGGGTAAAGGCAGACCTTCTGTTCCGCAATATGAAAAAATCGCACAACAAGTTTGCCATCGTGCTGGATGAATACGGCGGCATGGTTGGTATCGTAACGGTCAACGATCTGGTCGAGCGGCTGGTTGGCAGCTTTACCGATGACGAGACTGAGGATAAGGAAGAAGAGGTTCTGATCGCGCAGCAGGAGGATGGCACCTGGCTGATCCGCGGTACCGCCCCCTTTGCCGAGGCGGCCGAGGCGCTGGGCGTAGACCTGCCGGTTGACGATTACGAGACCTTTGGTGGCTACGTATTTGCCGAGCTTGGCTCGATACCGGAGGACGGTACGACCTGCGAGGTAGAGACCGAGAGCCTGGCTATTTCCGTGACGAACGTGCTGGATCACCAGATGGATGCAGCCATCGTTACCGTGATCGCCCCCGCCGAGATGGACGAGGACGAGGCCAAGGAAGAAGAATAACAGAACGGGCGAGTGCGTGGCACTCGCCCGTTCTGTTATAACGTGGTGATATCGTTGCCTGCCAAAGCAGCCAGCCCCATGCGCAGGGCGCGGGTAGCGATGGCGCGCTCCTCCGGCGTGCCGGAGGTCAGCTTGGGCAGCAGCGAGCGATATAGCTCGCCGCGCACGGTCATATCCTGATCTAACAGCGCGGCATCGTAGGTGGGGATGGTTTGGTCGATCAGCTCCATATAGTAGAGCCCCCAGGCCTTGCCGTTTGCGGTGCGCGGCACGGCAAAATCCGGCGGTGTGGCACCAGTCAGGATCACGCGTAGCGAGGTGTCCTCGTCATACCCCTCTGCCCCTATCACCAGCTTGATGCGCCGGGCAACCTCGCTCTGCGTGGTGACCCCCGTCAGGTCGATCGTGGCAATGGCGTAGCGGCGGCTTGACAGCGTGATACGCTCGTGCGTGAGCGACCAGGCGCCGCCCGCCTCGTGCTCGGCCGTTACCAGCCAGGCGCCGCCCGTGCCGGGCTCGTCAAAGCTGCGCCCCTCTAAGCAGCCGCAATAGGCCCAGCAGCAGCCGCCCTCTACGGTGGTGGGCGTGGGTTGTAGGTGGCGGTGGCCAAGGGCGGCGTACACCGCGCCAAAGGCAGAAAGATCGGCCGCTGAGATCGCGCCGTATGGCGAAAGGGGAACGCCCACGTCACCATGCCCGCAGATCAGGTTCAGGGCGGTGGGGTCAGACACCCGTTGCCCTGCCAAGGGGGCACCCTCATACCGCTCAGAGGTGAAGGCCCAGCCCCACACAACGGCATCCATCGCCGGCAGGGCGACCGAGGAAAGCGCCTGCTCCTTGAATACGTGCACGTTTTCCGGCAGGCGGCCGGCCGCGTACAGGCTGGTCTCGGTATACGGATCGTGGTTGCCGGGCGAGATAAAGAAGCGGCAGCGCGGGCAGGCGGCCAGCTCGTCGATCAAGAGGGCGGCCGTGCCGGCGGTAACGTAGGCACAATCAAACAGATCCCCCGCGATCAGCGCAATATCGATCTCCTTTTCCCGCACGGTGGCCATCAGGCTTGAAAACGCCTCTCGCAGGTGGCCGCGCCGCTCCTCGCTCTGCTCAAGCGAGAGACGGGAAAAGGGGCTATCCAAATGAATATCCCCCGTGTGCAGGATGCGCACGGTCTGTTTTTGGCTCATAAGCTTGCCCCCTTGCCGTTTTTTTATAATAGTATAACATTTTCGACGCATTTTTGCAAGAACTGTGTAAAAATATCTTTATCCGCTCTTGCATCTGCCGCAATTTTATGCTATAATTTAGAAGAAATTAGAAAAATACGGGTTTTCCCGAACATTTGCGGAGGTGCCTATGCTTAGTCTTGCCGTGCGCAACACCAAAAAGCTTGTCCGATCCAAAGTGAAGGAGGAAAATGTTCGCCTTGGGCGGTATTTTACCAAGAAGGAGCTGGCTGCCTTTATGGCGGACATGCTTACCCTGCCGGAGAAGGAGCGCGTTCTGGTTCTTGACCCCGGTGCCGGTACCGGCATTCTTTCTGCCGCTGTGATCGAGCGGCTGGCCAAGGGCGGCACGGTACGTGAGATCGTGCTGGATTGCTACGAAACGGCAGAGGCGTTTTTGCCCATGCTGAAGGATAATCTGGAGCGTATTCGCAAGAAGTGCTACCACGATTATAAGGTGCGTGTATACTACACCGTAAAAGAGGAAAACTATATTCTGGCACAGGGGAAAATGACGCCGGATGATCCGCGCGTTGCCATGCTGGACAAGACCTATTATGACCTGATCATTATGAACCCGCCGCGCGAGCTGATGAAGAGCGAGAGCGCCGAGTACGCTGTTTGCCGCCGCCTTTGCAGCGGCGAGACCGACCTGTGCTATCTGTTTGCCGCCTCTTGTGCGGCTGCGCTGGCACCGGGGGGCGAGGCAGTGCTGCTGCTGCCTGTGGTCTTCTCGACCGGCGCTTACCTTGGTAAGATCCGCACGTATATGTTCGAGCGTGCGCCCCTACAGCGCGTGCATCTGTTCCTCAACCACGCGCAGAGCGAGCGCCTCTCTGACGATGCCCGCAAGAATATGCTGCTGCTTCTGCGTAACGAGGAAGAGAATCCTGCGACCATCCGCCTGACCGCCTCGTACGGTGATAGCGTTGAGCTGGCAGACGACCGCGAAAAGCCCTATGGCGACGTGGTGCGCGGTGAGGATAAGTCGCTTTTGCTGCTGAAGGGCGAGAATGATGAAGAGATCCTGCAGAAGGTAGCAGCCTTCCCCTGCACGCTTTCCTCGCTTGGTCTGCGTATGAAGACCGGCCTGACGCTGCAAACACGCCACCCCGCTCTGCTGCGTGACGTGCCGGGTGACGGTGCCGTTCCGCTGATCCACCCCAACAGCATTCAGCTTGGCCAGGTTGCCTTCCCGCATCCGGCGGTCAAGAACCAGTATCTGCTGCCCGAGGTGCCCTCGCTGCTGCAGAAGAACAAGAATATGCTCTTTATCAAGCGCGTGCCGGCTAAGAGTGATAAGAAGACGCTGGTCTGCGGCGTGTACCTTGCCTCGAACATTCCCTATGCACGCTTTATCAGCACGCATAACAAGCTCAACTACATAGATTTTGTAGACGATCGGGAAATGGATTTCAACATGGTATACGGCCTGTACGTGGTGCTCAACTCTACCCTCTACGGCAAGTATTACCAGATCCTTTCCAAATCCAAGCAGATTAACACCTCTGAGTTTGCCGATATGCCCATGCCCTCGGCCAATGCGCTGCGCGCCATGGGTGCGAAGCTGATTATGTCGCGCATTTTCAGCGAAAAGAACTGTGATGCGCTGCTTAACGCACAAATTAAGAGCGGAAAACTGTAATTCTGTAAAAAAATATAAAATACCTCTTGCAATTATAGGAAAGATGTGATATAATACTCATATCGCAAGTCTCGGCATCCCTATGCCCATAGGGCGATGCCGTGTACATAAGCAAATGAGGAAGGAATTTTTCCGAAGAGGAAATTGGTTTTCATGATGGACACTGTTGTTTTGGTTATTGAGATTTTGTTGCTTGTATTCGGCGTATTTCTGGTTGCCGCTGTTTTGATGCAGCAGGGTAAGGCACACGGTCTTTCCGGTGCGATTGCCGGCGGCGCTGAGACCTTTTTCGGTAAGGAAAAGGGTAAGGATATGAATAAGTGGCTGTCTATGGGTACAACGATCGTTGGTATCGTGTTTGTGCTGGCCGTTCTGGTCCTGTACATCGTGATGCCGGACGTAAAGTTCTCGAATGCTTATTCGGCCGACAACTGGTCGATCTCTCCCTTCCAGAGCACCGAGGTTTCCTCGCTGCAGAAGGCAGAAAGCTCCACCGAGAGTGCTGAATAATGAAAGAAAAGCCGACGGTCAACGTCGGCTTTTCTTTTATCTGTATAAATGATGTAAAAAGGGAAAAAGATGAAGCAATACGGAAAAAACAAGAAAAAGCTTTTGAAAAAAATAGGCCGCCGGCAAGAGGAGAAAAAGCGTGCCCGCCGTGCCTACCCGCCCGCAGAGGTAGATCTGCTTGGTGTAGAGGATTGCCGCACCCCGGCGGAAAAAAAGAAATTTGCCCGCGCAGCGGCACTGGCGCGCCATGTGGGCGGGCAGCATAGTCACCCGGCGACCAAAAACCAGGTCGTGGAGGGAATTTTCCACGGTACCAGCCGTGGCTTTGGCTTTGTCACGCCGGAGGGGCAAGGCGGGGATGGTGGCAGAGATATCTTTATCCCTGCCGCCACCACCGGCGGCGCGCTGGATGGCGACCGCGTGCGTGTGCGCTACCACGCCTATACCTCCTATCGCACCGGCGAGCCGGAGGAAAAGACCGAGGGCGAGGTACTGACCGTGCTTTCTGTCACGCATCGCACCGTGATCGGCACGCTGATGCGTGGCGAGGGCGGCTATGGCCGCCGCGCCTATACCTTTTGGTACCTGCAGCCGGATGATAGCCGCCTGCCGGACGAGATCACGCTGCCCGGCCCCGGCCAGGCTCGCGAGGGGGATAAGGTAGAGGTAGAGCTGGAAAAGAATAGCGCCC
>JAZQVK010000119.1:0-2258 GCA_045631765.1 Eubacteriales bacterium | reverse complement strand
CTTGTAGATCTCTAAGGCGCGAATCACGCGCCGCACGTTGTTTTTATGCGTGGCCGCGGCTGACGTGGGGTCTACCTCGCAGAGCTGCTGCCACAGCGCATCCATACCGCCGGGGCGCTCACTCTCGGCTACCAGCGCCTCACGCAGGTCGGTTCTGCCGGGAATCTCCTCATTCTCCGCTCCGCCGCGGCGGGCGGCCTCTAAATACAGCCCCGTGCCGCCGCAAAAGACGGGCAAGCAGCCGCGTGCCAGCAGCCCCTCTACCGCGCGGTAGGCATCGGCCGCGTAATCGGCCGCGCTGTAGGGCGTGCCGGGGGAAAGCAGGTCAAAGAGGTGGTGCGGCACGGCGGCCTGCTCCTCGATCGTGGGCTTGGCGGTGCCGATATCCATGCCGCGGTAGATCTGCATCGAATCGCAGCATAAGATCTCTCCACCCAGCCGCTTGGCAAGCGCAATGGCCAGCGCCGTCTTGCCGGAGGCGGTAGGGCCTACGACGGCGGGAAGCGGCGTTAAGATCTCTCGGAAAGCCATGCGATCAGATCGCCAAAGAATTCCTTGCGGCAGGTCTCGTTAAACAGCTCGTGTCGTGCGCCGGGATAGAGCTTGAGCGTGACGTCCTTGGTGCCGGCGGCCGAAAGGCGCGAGGCAAGCAGGCGCGGGCCACGGCCGTAGCTGCCGACCGGATCCTGATCGCCCGAGGCGATCAGCGTGGGCAGGCTTTTGGGGTATTCCTGCGCAAAGCGGGGGGCCGACACGCGCTCTACCATCCAAAACAGGTCGGCGTAGGCGGCGGCGGTGAATTTGAAATTGCTATAGGGGTCGATGACGTACGAGGTGACGACGGCATCGTCTCTTGTCAGCCAGTTCTTACCGGCGGGGTCGTACTTATTGATGCGCTTGTTGTAGGAGCCAAGCGCCAGCTTATCCAGTAGCGGGCTGCGATAGGTAGGCCCCTTGCGCTTACAGATAGCGCGGGCCAGCAGGCGACCGATGCCAGCAATAGCATTGTTGCCGGTGCCAAGAAAGACGACGGCATCAATATCGCGGTAGTAGCTGCAGGCGTAGAGGCGGGCAATGAACGAGCCCATGCTGTGACCCACGAGGATCAGGGGCGAGCCGTTGAACTGGCTGCGCATCAGCAGGGTGAGCTTATGTACGTCGGTGATGACGGTATCTGCCCCATCCTCAGCGGCGAAGAAGCCCAGCTCGTCACTATGCCGGGCGGTACGGCCGTGGCCAAGATGGTCACCGCCGCAAACGGCGTAGCCCTGCTCGCACAGTGCCTCGGCCATCTGGCGGTAGCGACCCATGTAGTCGCACATGCCGTGCACGATCTGCACCACGCCGCGCACGGTGCGATCCTTGGGGGTATAGAGGCAGGCGGCGATGTGGTTCTTCCCATCGCTGGAAGCGTAAGAAAATTCCTTGTAATTGTAAGCCATAATATCTCCTTTATGCCTCTCGGCTTAATGCTTTTCTGCGAAGGCGCGCACCTCGTCTGCCGTGGGGAAGTAGGCAGGGTCGGCGCTGTTTTTGAACAACAGGGCGTTCAGCGACAGGCCAAAGCGGCAGGCCGCGCGGATGTCGCCGCCGGTGTGCAGGTATTCCATGAGGAGGGCAGCCGTCAGCGAATCGCACAGGGGCGTGCCCTCGGGTATACGAACGCCGCAGCCGGGCACCATGTGGCAATAGCGGCCATCGTAGGTGAAGATGCCGCGATCGCCCAGGCGAATAAGGTAGTGCTTGGCGCGCACGCGCTTTTCCAGCTCGACAGCCGCCTTTAAGCAGCTATCCGACCCGACCGGGAAGGTGCCGGTGAGAGCGTAGGCCTCTTTGTTATCAATGCAGAAGATCTCTGCCTCGGCGTGCAGCGCGGGCGGCAGGTCGCCCGTAGCATCGATGCAGAGCGGGATCTCGTAATTTTCGACCAGGCGCAGCATACCGGCAAACAGATCGGGCGGCAGCTCGGTCTGTAGGTAAATGGCGCCCGGCATACCGTCGGCAATGGCACGCTCGGCATCCGAAAGCAGCAGGTTCGCATTCGCACCGGGGTAATACACGGTGCGGCTGTTGCCGTTTTCCTCACGCAGGATCACGCGCATGCCGGTGGGGGCACGGTGATCGGTGCTGATGAAGCGGGTATCCATGCCGGCCTCCTCGTACAGGTGGCGCAGGCGGCTGCCGTGAATATCGTTGCCAAGGCGGGCGGCAAACACCGCCTGCCCACCCAAGCGGGTAACGGCTAAGGCGGCCACGGC
>JAZQVK010000118.1:0-9750 GCA_045631765.1 Eubacteriales bacterium | reverse complement strand
CAGCTCGGCGCGGCGGGCAAGCGCCTCGTCGATCTTGCTGACCGGGTAAACGTGGTTCAGGCAAATGCGCTTTGCCTTGCATTGTACCAGCTTTTCAAACAGCAGCGAGGTTGGGAAGTGTGCCAGCTCGGTGATCAGCAGATCAACCTCGCTTTCGTACAGGAAGGCAGGAAAATCATGCAGATCGTGGCACATATCGCCTGTAAAATATACCCGCTTGCCCTCGCACTCGACCAAAAAGCCAAAGCTTTTTACGTCGGGGGAATGGGCAACTTCTACCGCGCGCACGGTAATATGCTCGTCACGGTAGATCTCGCCTGCCTCAAAGGCGGAAAGCACCAGCGCCTCGCGTAACGGGGTCGCGGCGGTCGTTTTAACATATTGCCGAAGCAGGGTAACGCCGCGCTCCTCGGGCAAGAGAACCTGATAGGCCGAATCGCGGTAATACCAGTTAGAAAGGTCAAGCAGGTTGGGCAGGCCGCCGATGTGGTCGCCGTGCAGGTGGGTGACGAATACGGCCTTTAGCGAGGAAAAGGGGTATCCCTTTCTCGTCATTAGGTCGGCAGCCGGAGCGCCTACGTCAAAGAGGTAGCGGTGTCCCTCGCTCTCCAGCATGATGCAGTTGCAATAGCGAATATCAGAGGGCACGCCGTGGCTCGTACCAAAAAATTCGATCCTCATCCGTTAATCCTCAATTGCGGCCTTTCTCGACATGATGTCGTAAAAATCGCGCATGTTTTCAAACTTCGGGCGGCGTTCGTAGGTGTACAGACCGTTTTGCTCCTGCTCCACGTCGTAAAGCTGGGTGTAGCAGAGGCCGAAGATGTTTTCGTTGTCCAGCAGGATATCGGTCAACCCCTTGAAGCGAGCTTTGAATTCCTCCTCGGTCTTGGGGGCGTTTCCGTAGCCCCAGCCGGAGGGATCCTCCGACCAGCGGATGCCGCCGTATTCACTAACAAAGAAGGGAAGCTTGCCGTCATAATGCTGGCGGCCTCTGCCAATACCGTTGGACATGGTGCCAAAATCGTTGAAGTCGGCAAAGTGCTCTGCCATCTTGGCGGGGTCCTGCTCGTAGTCATGCACGTCGTAAATATCGGTTTTTTCAATGTGGTAGTTGCCGGAGGTGTCAATGCAGGGGCGGGTGGGATCGGCTGCCTTGGTTGCCAGATAGACCAATCTGAGCACGTCATTCCATTGCTGCCTGCCGTCGATATTCCAGGTCTCGTTAAACGGGCACCAGCCGATGATCGAGGGGTGGTTAAAGTCTCTTTCTATCTCCTCTAACCACTCGGGCAGGATGGCGTAAAGAGACATCGGGTTGGTGTGGTCAAGCCCCCAGTTCGGGTATTCGCCCCAGACCAGGTAGCCAAGGCGGTCGGCATGGTAGAGGAAGAGCGGCTCAAACACCTTCTCGTGCAGGCGGGCACCGTTAAAGCCGACTGCCATTGAAAGCTCAATATCCTTAATAAGAGCCTCCTCGCTTGATGCGGTGTAGATGCCATCTGGGTAGAAGCCCTGGTCAAGCACCAGGCGCTGGAAGACCGACTTGCCGTTGAGGTAGAATTTTCTATCGGCATAGCGGGTCGAGCGAAGGCCGAAATAGCTTTCTACGCGGTCCTCGCCAAAGGTCAGCACCAGATCGTACAGACGGCCGTGGCCAACCTCCCACAGGTGCTTTTCGGAAAGCGCAAGCGTTAATTCACAGGTGTCACCCATAACGGCCTTTTCGGCCACGCCTACGGGCTTGCCCTTGTAAAATGCCTCGGCACGCAGCAGCCCGGTGCCGATCGTCTTTGCCTCAATACGCAGGCTACCGTCCTCAGCGTCCGGATAAAGGCGGAAGGTGTCGATGCGCTCGTTGGGAACAAACTCCAGCCATACCGTCTGCCAGATGCCGGTGGTGCGGGTATAGCTGCAGCCCTCGGAATGATATCTGCGGCACTGCTTGCTGCTGGGGATCATCGGGTCGCGGGTATCATCCTCTGCGCAGACAACAACGGTGTTCTCCCCCTCGTGACAGAGATCGGTGATGTCCAGCGTAAAGGCGGTATAGCCGCCCTTGTGCGTGCCGGCTAAGCTGCCGTTAATATAAACGTAGGAAAGATAGTCTACCGCGTCAAAATGCAGCAGCACGCGGCCGGCAAGCTCGCTGCCGGAAAGCGAAAAGCCGCGGCGGTACCAAACGGCCGGCATAAAATCGGTATAGCCGATGCCGGAAAGCGAGGATTCCGGGCAGAAGGGAACCTCGATCGTTTTGGAAAAGGCGGCCTGCTCATACAGGCGGCGATCCTTGCCGCTGGCACCAAGATCAAATTCAAATTCCCAGGTGCCGTTGAGGTTGCGCCAGGTGGCGCGCTTATATTGCGGATTGGGGTGTTCAGGGCGAAGCATAGAAATACCTCCAAAAGCTTTTTTTGTTTAAGTATAGCACATCTTTTTTTGGTTGTAAATAGAGATTTTGAGCCAAAAGATGAGGATTTTGCGCATTTTTTCGTTATAAGGCAGATGAAATGGAGAAAAATTAAGAAAATTTTTGCTTTTTCTTTCTACGTCTTGCAATTTTCGGAAAAAAGGTATATAATAATGTGGATAAAATAAAAATTACGGAGGCAACAAATGTTAGTATCTGCAAAAGAAATGCTGACGGCCGCAAGAGAAGGCCACTACGCCGTCGGCCAGTTCAACATCAACAACCTGGAATGGACCAAGGCAATCCTGCTCACCGCAGAGGAGCTGCGCTCCCCCGTTATCCTCGGTGTATCTGAGGGTGCTGCCAAGTATATGTGCGGCTTTAAGACCGTTGCTGCTATGGTAAGCGCTATGGTTGAGTCGCTGAAGATCACCGTTCCGGTTGCCCTGCACCTGGATCACGGTACCTACGAGGGTGCGCTTGCCTGCATCGAGGCCGGCTTCTCCTCCATCATGTTCGACGGCTCTCACTACCCGATCGAAGAGAACATTGCCAAGACCAAGGAGCTGATCAAGCTGGCTGAGGAGAAGGGCATTTCCCTCGAGGCTGAGGTTGGTGCTATCGGCGGTGAAGAGGATGGCGTTGTTGGCACCGGCGAATGTGCAGACCCGGATGAGTGCAAGATGATCGCCGATCTCGGCGTTACCATGCTGGCTGCCGGCATTGGCAACATTCACGGTAAGTATCCCGAAAATTGGCCCGGCCTTTCCTTTGATACCCTGGCCGCTATCTCTGAGAAGGTTGGTATGATGCCCCTGGTTCTGCACGGCGGTACCGGCATCCCTGCCGATATGATCAAGAAGGCCATTTCTCTCGGCGTTTCCAAGATCAACGTAAATACCGAGTGCCAGCTGGCATTTGCTGCCGCTACCCGTTCCTACGTAGAGGCAGGCAAGGATCTTGCCGGCAAGGGCTTTGATCCCAGAAAGCTTCTCGCCCCCGGCGTAGAGGCTATTCGCGCTACCGTAAAGGAAAAGATGGAGCTCTTCGGCTCTGTTGACCGCGCGTAAGCTACTGTACGAGAATTGCCCCGTGTACCTCGCGGGGCAATTTTTGAAATTTCATTGAAAATGAAAGCGTGATGCTTTTTACAGATAGCGTTTTTTGTGAAAGGAGAACAAGAACGTGTTTTACCACAACGAGCCTGAGGATCGTGTTTTAGCCGATCTGGGCACCAACCTTACCACCGGCCTTTCTGAGGCGCAGGCCGCTGAAAAGAAAGCGACCTATGGTGAAAACCGCTTGCGCGAAAAGAAAAAGAAGACCATGCTGCAACGCTTTCTTGACCAGTTCAAGGACGTGATGATCCTCATCCTGCTGGCGGCTGCCGCCGTTTCACTGGGTGTGATCATTTACGAGCAGAACTGGGGCGAGCTGTTTGAGCCGGGTCTGATCGTGCTGATCGTGATTATCAACGCCGTGATGGGCGTTATGCAGGAAAGCAAGGCTGAAAAGGCGCTGGATGCGCTGAAAAGCCTCTCAGCCCCGCATGCCCGCGTGATCCGCGATGGCAAAGAGCGCGTGATTGATGCTGCCGAGCTGGTGCCCGGCGATATCATCCGTCTGGAGGCCGGTGACTTTATTCCGGCCGATGCGCGCCTTTTGCACAGCGTTAGTCTGAAGAGTGAGGAATCTGCCCTGACGGGTGAATCGGTTCCCTCGGAAAAGGATGCCCGCGTTCTGGTAGCAGAGGATGCTCCGATCGGCGACCGTACCAATATGGTCTTTTCTGGCTGTAGCGTGACCTACGGTACTGCCACCGCCGTGGTTACCGGCACCGGCATGAATACCGAAATGGGCAAGATCGCCAACCTGCTGGATAGCGAGGAGGAGGGGCAGACCCCCCTGCAGCAAAAGCTGGCTAAGCTGGGTACCTACCTGGGTATCATGGCCATTGCCGCCTGCGTGATCATCTTTGTGGTTGGTCTGCTCAACAAGCTGGATCCGCTGCACCTGTTTATGACCGCCGTATCGCTGGCCGTTTCCGCTATTCCGGAGGGGCTGCCGGCTATCGTGACCATCGTGCTTTCCATCGGCGTACAGCGCATGGTAAAAAAGAATGCCATTATCCGCCGCCTGCCCGCTGTTGAAACGCTGGGTGGGGCCTCGGTCATCTGCTCGGATAAGACCGGCACGCTGACCCAAAACCGTATGACCCTGGTGCGTGCTTACTTAGACGAGGGTAAGCTCTTTGAGGATATCAGCTCTGAAAATTCCCCCGCCGTGTGCGAGCTGCTTCGCTACGGTACCCTGTGCTGCGATGGCTCCGTTACCTTTGACGAGGCCGGTGAGCACCACATCGGTGACCCGACCGAGACCGCCATCGTGCTGGCCGCGCATAAGAATGGGATGGAAAAGGATGTCCTGAATGCCGATGCGCCTCGCCTGGGCGAGATCCCGTTTGATTCTGACCGTAAGCTGATGACCACCATCAACCGTATCGGCGGTAAGAACATCGTGATCGTGAAGGGTGCCTTTGACGTGATGATGTCCCGCTGTGTGGCCGGTGATCTGGAATCGGCTCGCAAGGCGAACGATGAGATGAGCTCCTCGGCGCTGCGCGTGCTGGCCGTTGGCTATAAGGAGATCAAGGAGATCCCTGCCGAGCTGACGCCCGAAAATCTGGAAAACGGCCTCACCTTCTTCGGTCTGGTCGGCATGATCGACCCGCCCCGGCCTGAGGCAAAGGCGGCCGTTGCCGTATGCCGCCGTGCCGGCATTAAGCCCGTGATGATCACGGGTGACCACGTGGTGACCGCCTCTGCCATCGCGAAGGAGCTGGGCATTCTGCAGCCAGGTGACCGTGCCATTACGGGTGCCGAGCTGGATGCCATGAGCGAGGAGGAGCTGGATGCCGCCGTGGCTGATATCTCCGTTTACGCGCGTGTATCGCCTGAGAATAAGATCCGCATCGTGAAGGCTTGGCAGCGTAAGGATCAGGTCGTTTCCATGACCGGTGACGGCGTGAACGATGCCCCCGCCCTGAAGGCCGCCGATATCGGCTGTGCCATGGGTATTACGGGTACTGACGTAGCCAAGGGCGCGGCAGACATGACCCTGACTGATGATAACTTTGCCACCATCGTTGATGCCGTGCAAGAGGGCCGTGGCATTTACGCCAACATCAAAAAGGTTGTCGGCTTCCTGCTCAGCACCAACATCGGCGAGGTATTTACGGTATTCTTCGCCATGCTGATGTGGCACATCTCGCCCCTGCTTTCGATGCAGCTGCTTTGGATCAACCTGGTGACCGACTCGCTGCCCGCCATCGCGCTGGGTATGGAAGCGGTTGAGAAGGACGTCATGGATCGCAAGCCGAAGCCGAAGAACGAGGGTATCTTTGCGGGCGGCCTTGGCATTCGCGTAGCCATTCAGGGTGTGATGTTTGCCTGCCTGACGTTGGTTGCCTTCTGGGTAGGTACCGGCCTGCCGCTTGCCGATATGTTTAACGGCGTGCTGCTGGATGCTTCTCACGAGGCTAACTTGATGGGCGGCCAAACGCTGGCCTTTATGGTGCTGGCGCTTTGCCAGATCGTGCAGGCGTACAACATGCGCTCTGAGCATTCGCTCTTCAAGATCGGGCCCTTTACGAACAAGAACCTGAACCTCGCCGCGCTGGCTTCGGTTGCGCTGATGGCGTTCGTTCTGTTCGTTCCCGGTGTGCAGACCATCTTCAACCTGGTATACCTGTCCTGGCAGCAGTACCTCGTTGGCGTGGTTTTGATCTTCGTTCCGCTGCTCGTCATGGAGCTGGCGAAGCTGTTTGGCTTTATCCGCCATCACCACTAATTGTAAAAGCACCGCGAAAGTTTTTCGCGGTGCTTTTTTGTGACTTTTGCTCATAAAAAAAGTTGTTTTTTGTGCATTCTGCCTATGTCTTTTTTTAGAAAAATATGTTATAATATAAGCAAGATCGGGGAGGCGAGATAGGCTTCGCTACACCCGCTTTTTCCATAGTGAGGTTCCCTGGTATGAAAGCAATTGGAGAGCTTGTCGTTTACGGTGCAAACGGTGTTTGCAAAATCGAGGATCTGCGTGAGGAGGCCTTTGCCGGCACCCCGCGTCTTTACTACATACTTCGCCCCGTGGCCGAGCAGGGGAATGGCCGCATCTTCGTTCCAGCCGATAATGAAACGCTGGTTGCGGAAATGAAATCGATCCTGCAACCGGCGGAGCTGCTTGCCCTGGTGCAGGAGCTTGCCCCCTTTACGCCGGCAGAATGGCCGGCCGACGGCCGCGCACGCAGCAAGGTCTGCCGCGAGCTGATCGCCACCGGCGGGCGCGAGCAGCTGATCCGCCTGGTCAAAACGGTGGGTGCCAAGACCAAAAAACGCTCCAGCTCTGAGATCGCGGCCTGCAACCGCGCCGCCAGCATGCTGTATCAGGAGTTTTCGCTCGTCTTAGACCTGGTGAAGGAGGACGTAGTTCCGTTCCTTCTCGGTCAGATGACGCCACCTGTGAAAGAATAAAAGCAACAAAAAAAGAGAGGCAAACGGCGACCTGCGATAAAGCAGGTCTGCCGAACGATGTTTGCCCTTACGGGCAAGTGATGTTGCCTTCGGCAATGATGTATACTGCGTAAATGATGTTACGCCTGACGGCGCAGTGGGCAAACATCACATCATTGCGACCATCGGGAGCAACATCATTATGAGCGAAGCGAATAACATCACTTTTGCGCAAGCAAAAACATCATTCTTTTACCGCCCGAAAGTAAAAAGGAAGTATAACACACTACACCTTGCAGGCAAGGAAGTGTGCAAAAAGGACGAGGTTTTCCTCGTCCTTTTTGAGTTGAACATAAAACTGCTTTACGGTAGGTACCATAAAAGCCTCTCTTTTTCTCTTACACGCGCCGCAGCAGGGAAACGGGGCCAAGTAGGCCGCCGCCCGGCTCGCACGCCTCATGCATGACCATGTTGGCGTGGTAGGGGCCTACGTCCCAGGGGTGGGTCTTTTCAAAATAATCGGTATGCGCGCAGGCGTTGGCCGCCGTGTTGGCCACCGCAACGGTCAGCATGTGGCTGCCCTCGCGCAGCGAAAGAGGCAGGCGGTAGGGCGGCATGATCACCTCGCCTACCTGCTCGCCATCCAGGTATACGGCGGCGGTGTATCTTACCTCGCCCAGGTCCAGCAGGTATTCTCCCTCTGCTAAGGTGGGCAGGGGAATGGTGTAGGTCACCTCACCCGAAAAGCTCTTTTCCCATTCGTAAAGCCCATGGCGCTCTTTTCCTGTCTTGCAGTAGGTATTCACCATGCCGCGCCTCGGTTCCAGGGTGTAGGTACGGCTGGTAAAGGAAGAAATATCGGTCAAAGCACAAAGCGGCTCATAGCAGGCAGGCTGCTTTGCTGCCTGCGGCTTGCTCGAAAGCAGCAAAAAGATCCCCTCGCCGCGCAGTAGCGAAATAGGCAGAACTGTGCTACCGTTTTCTACGGTGCAGGGCATGGTATACAGCTCGCCGTCCACCAGCTCCAGCCGGTAAAGCGGCAGCGTGGTGGGCAGCGTGACCTTCTCGCTTACCGTCTCGTTGCCGGTGTTGCAGATAAAATAGCCCTCGCTGCCATCCTCAAACAGCAGGTGTCGCGCCTGTAAATAGCGGCTCTTTCGACCGATGCAGGCGGGTGTCTCCTTGCCGGTGGCGGCCAGCTTGGCCATCAGCGCCGGCTCCTCCAGCGCGCCTGTCGGCACCAGTACGTTGTCATAGGTCACATGCTTGCAGATCAGCTTGCCATCCTTGACCGTGGCGGTGCGCACCAGCGCCTCGTCGATCAGGTCAAAGGCAACGCCGGCATCCTCCAGCGCGTGGCCAAGCGCCTCGAAGCTCTCGATTGCTTCATTGCCCGGTCGACCGCCGGCGCAAATGCTGCGTGCCGGGTGGTACAGGGCTACGCGAATATCAGCACGGCTGCTTTGCAGCAGGTGTGAGAGGCGCGCCGTGTAGGTGTTAATGCCGGCAAGCCGCTCCATGCCCGGGTTCTCCGGGTTGAAGTTCGGGCGGTATTGCAGCGCCATAGCCGTTTCACGGTCATACGAGATCACCATAAAGTTGAACAGGCTGATGCCGCGCACGGCTTGGTAGTTCACTACGTAGCGCATCTGCTCGGGTGTCACTTGGGCGCCGTAAACGGCCAGGCTCTCGCTCAGACACAGGCTGTGCCCCAGCTGCCGCGCGGCAGAGGAGGCCATGCGTGGGAAAAAGGCCATGCCCTCGGCACAGCTCTTGCCATCCTGCGGGTAGTCGATCTGGCTCCAGATCACGTCTACCCCCGGCACGTCAAATTCGCGCAGGGTGGCCAGCGTGCTGCCGTAACGTTTGATCAGGCAGTTGTCGCTACGGTGGTCTAAATCCAAATGCCCGGCCGAATACATATTGGTTGCGCGCAGCCACTCCTTCATCGGGGTGAAATAGTTCCGCCTGACCAGCTCACCGCACAGCATGGCGTAGTCGCTTCTTGCGCGGCATTGCGCCTCGGTCTTCGGGGCGATCTGCCCGGCGATATAGGGCATATAATCGGTCATATCATAGCCGTAGGTCTCGAGGAACATACGGTCAAGCCCGTCCGTCCAGGGGCCCATGTAGGCCTCGTCGTCAAACATCAGCTTGATGTCGCCACCCATGGCCTCGCCAAAGCGGGCCTTCAGCCTTTCGTGCGTCATCTCTAAAAACAGCTCTACGTTACGGCGCGAGGCATTGTCGGTCTGGATGGGGGTGCCCATGTCATCCTGGTAGCGGTATTCGGTTACGGTCACGTCCTGCGCGGGGCAGGTGCCGGGTAGGATGCGCTCCTCCCCCACAAAGGCAGAAAGCGCCTGCGCGTGTGGCTGGTAGGGGCAGCCCTTTTCGAGCAAAAAGGGAACCACCGCAAACTCCTTCCTAGCCAGCTCTGGGTGTTGCTCGCGGATCTTGCCGCACACCATGCCGGAGGGGAAGCCCCCCTCGTTATACAGCCACATATGCATGCCCTTTTTCTTGGCATAGGCATAGGCCTCGTAGACCAGATCAATATATTCGTCGGATAAATATTCCGGTGCAAGATGCGTTTTGCGGCGCTGTGGGCGAAAATTCTCCGGCTCGCCCAGCACGTAAAAGGCGCGAATGCCGGCGCGGTGCATCTCGTCGATCTGCTGGTGGATACCCTCGCGCGTGATGGTGGAATTCCATAGCCAGGTATAGGCCGGCTGCGCGGCAAGCGGTATGGTCTTGAAATCCATAAAGCACCTCTCTTTACTTTATTAAGCGTATTATAGCACAGGGGAAAAGGGCTGTCAAGAAAAGGAT
>JAZQVK010000117.1:0-7308 GCA_045631765.1 Eubacteriales bacterium | reverse complement strand
TCGCTGTAGGTAAGAATGCCAACGTCGGTCAGCATGCAAAAATCCATGATGCGATGCGCTTCAGAAAGATCCTTGGCCGCCATGCGCATAAGGTCAGCACTCTTTTCACCAAGCGCCGCCTCCAGCTCGCTATGCTTTGCTTCGTAAATGGCTCGCGGGGAATGATATAGACGGATCAGCTTATCTACCGTGCCGCTGTTATAAAGACAGCATTGGCTCAGCCATATCCAATATAGATTTTCGCCCATCGCAGCCTCCGTTTTTTTATAATTGACTTTGCTCCCACAAAAAGATAGCCGCAGCAACGGCCGCATTCAGCGACTCTGCGCGCTGAGAGATTGGCAGATATACGCTGCCGGTACACAGCGAGGAAACGGCAGGCGGAATGCCGTGCCCCTCGTTCCCGATAATGATACAGTCGCTTGCTTGCAGCGGTGCCTCCGAAAGGGCTATTGCGCCATCGCGCAGCTCGGCAGCCCAAACGCGACGGCCGTTTCGCTGCAACGCGGAAATGGCGCCGGCCACATCCTCAACTACCCAAATGCGAACGCGGAATAGACTGCCCATGGCAGCGCGGATCGTTTTGGGATTGTAGAGGTCTGCGCAATCGGCGCTGAGAAGAATGTGGTCAACACCAAAGGCAACCGCAGAGCGGATCACCGCGCCAAGATTGCCGGGATCCTGCATGGCATACAGCATGACCACGCGCCCGGTGCCGAGCGAACAAATATCTTCATCATATATTATAGTCTTTCTTTCGAAAATGTCAAGATGTTTTAGCACAGCGATCACACCTTGTGGCGCTTTTTCGGAAGAAATTTTAAAAAAACAGTCGTCAGAGAGGGTGTAAACGGGCGTCTCGGCATATGCTTCCTCTCCCATGCACTCCTGCAAGCGGGGCAGAATTTCTGCCATCCGGCCTTCGGAAAGGAATATGCGCACAATGGGCAGGCGATGCTCTGCCGCTTCCTTTACCAGCTTTTCGCCCTCGATCAGAAACAGCCCCTGCTCGTAGCGGTACTTCTTTTCATGCAATGCGGCGGTTTCGATAACAAGACTGTTTTTTCTACTGGTGATAACAGGATTGACAATTTTCACGTGTCAAATTCCCCACTTTCTTTTTCAATAAGAAAAACCGGCTTGCAAGGCCAAAGGGCCAGAGCAAGCCGGAATCATTCTTAGAGAGCTGCCTTTGCCTTTTCAGCAAGTGCGGCAAATGCCTCTTTATCCGAAATAGCGATCTCAGAAAGCATCTTGCGGTTGAGATTGATACCGGCCTTCTTAAGACCATGCATCAGGGTAGAATAGTTCATGCCGCAAACCTTTGCCTGAGCGGAAATACGGGTGATCCACAGAGCGCGGAAATCGCGCTTCTTCATACGGCGACCAGCGAAAGCATAATTGCCGCTCTTCATAACAGCCTGCTTGGCCATCTTGAAGTGCTTGCTCTTTGCACCCCAGTAACCCTTAGCTGCCTTCAGTACACTATTTCTTCTCTTACGCGTCATCATGGCGCCTTTTACTCTTGCCATTTTCTATAATCCTCCAAAATCTTTACTTGTTGCAGCCGCTTATTACTTCTGAATAAGGGTTCTGATGGTCGGTGCAAAGCACTCGCTGAGGGTAACACCCTTGCGAAGGCTTCTCTTGCGCTTTGCTGTCTTGATGCCGAGGTTGTGACGGTGATGAGAGTGATTCATCTTTACCTTACCGCCGCCGGTAACATCAAATCTCTTGGCAGAGGCTTTATGTGTCTTAATTTTTCCCATGGTTTCTTCTCCTTTTTATTGTACTGGCAATGCCAAAATGTTTACTGCTTAACAGGGTTGATAATGATCGACATGAATCTGCCTTCCACTATCGGGGCTTTTTCGGTGCTACCTACACCCTCGCATGCATCCTTGAAGCGCATTAAAATGTCCTGCCCGAGGTTCATATGCGCCATCTCACGCCCCTTGAAGCGAACGATCGCACGCACCTTATCACCACCGGTGAGGAACTTACGAGCCTGGTTAACACGCGTTTCAAAATCGTGAACATCGATGCGGCAGGAAAGCTGCACCTCCTTCACCTTTACGATCTGCTGCTTCTTGCGTGCTTCTTTTTCTTTTTTATCACGCTCAAAGCAGTATTTACCGTAATCCATCGCACGGCATACGGGCGGCGTTGCGGTAGGCGCGATCAGAACAAGATCAAGATCACGGCTATACGCATACTCCTTCGCCTGGTTCAGCTCCATGATGCCCAGCTGCTCACTGTCTGCCCCAACCAAACGAACTTCCTTGCACTTGATATCATCATTGATCGGCAAATCTTTTGTGCTAATGGTAGTACACCTCCGAAAAACAAAAAATGCGTACAGAAAATCCGCACGCAAAAACACAGGCCGCGCCTGTTGCTTTTATTAACCCGGGACACCTTTGTGCCAGGGTGAGAACGGAAATTCTGCTTTATTGTGGAGAGCTATGCCCTCATTCTGCCCAATTATAGCATGCCTTGCGTGATTTGTCAAGTGTTTTTTACAAAAAACTTTTTCTTGGTGAAAATAAAAATAAAAAGTCGAAAACTTTTTTCGGCTTTGTTATAGAAATTTCATAGATTGTATGGTATAATGCTATTTAAGGGGCTTATGCTCTCTTGAAAATCAAATTATCCACGTGAGGTTTTATATACATATGTCCGAAATTCTTGTACAAGAAAACAATGAAATTATTAATCTGCCGGTGCTCTCCGTGCGCGGAACGGTGGCGTTTCCCACGGTTACCATCAGCCTGGATATTATTCGCCCGCTGTCGCTGAAGGCGCTTAGCCTTGCTTCCAAAGCGGACGGCAGGATCCTGCTTCTAACGCAAAAGGATGCTTCTGTTGAAGATCCCTCTGAGAATGATTTTTACCGTACCGGCACGGTATGCGTGATCAAGCAGGCAGGCCCTTTGCCGGAGGGCGGCTTCCGCGCGGTGTTCGAGGGGCTATGTCGCGCCAAAGTTCTTTCGCTTAACAAGGCAAGCGAGGGCTGCTTTGTGGCAGCCGCCGCTTGCGAAGACGCGATCGTTGAGCCGGTAGCTACTGTAAAAACCACCGCCCTGTATCGTGAGGCGCTGGCGCTGCTGGATGCGATTGCAGAGGTGCACCCTTCCCTTTCCGACGAGATGCGCTATGCCGCGCGTGGCATTCACGATCTCTCGCGCCTGGCAGATTTCATCGCATCCGGCGTTTTACTCAGCGACCATAACAAGCAGATGGTGTTAGACATTCGCAATCCCCTGCCGCGTATGGAAAAGCTGCTTGTTCTGATGGCGGAGGAGCTAGATATTCTGCGCTGTGAATATGAGATCCACCGCCGCGTAAAGAGCAAGATCGATGCCAACCAAAAGGAATTTTTCCTGCGCGAGCAGGTACGCGCCATTCAGCAGGAGCTGGGTGAGGGCGGCGACGACGAGTGTGAGGAATATTACAGCAAGATCGAAAAGGCCAAGCTGCCCAAGGAGGTTGCTGAAAAGCTGAACAAAGAGGTCTCTCGCATGGCAAAAACGCCGTACGGCTCTGCCGAGGGGACAGTTATTCGCAATTATCTGGACGTTTGCTTAGACATTCCTTGGACAAAAACGTCGCAGGAGCGGCCCGACGTTGCAGCCGCCGCCAAGATCCTGAATGCCGACCACGATGGCTTAGACAAGGTAAAGGAGCGCATTCTGGAATACATTGCCGTGAAGCAGCTTTCGCCTGATCTGCGCAACCAGATCATTTGCCTGGTCGGCCCTCCCGGTGTTGGTAAGACCTCGATCGCTGCCTCTGTGGCACGGGCGCTGAAAAGAAAATACGTTCGTGTGTCGCTTGGCGGTATTAAGGATGAATCTGACATTCGCGGTCACAGAAAGACCTACGTAGCCTCGATGCCCGGGCGGATCATCGAAGCGCTGACACAGGCGAAGGTGAGAAATCCGCTGATCGTTTTGGATGAGATCGACAAGATCTCCTCCTCGCTCAACGGTGACCCCTCCTCTGCACTGTTAGAGGTACTGGACCCGGAGCAGAATAAGTATTTCCGTGACCATTTTGTAGAAATGCCGATCGACCTTTCCGATTGCATGTTTATTGCCACGGCCAACAGCTACGAGGGTATTCCCTTGCCGCTGATCGACCGTATGGAGATTATTGAGCTTTCTACCTATTCCCGCCGCGAAAAGCATGATATTGCCATGCACCACCTGATCGACAAGCAGCTTAAGCGCCACGGGCTTACCAAGCGACAGGTCAGGTTTACCGAGGATGCTATTTACGAGGTGATCGATTTTTACACCCGCGAGGCCGGCGTGCGCAACCTGGAGCGGCGCATTGCCGATCTTTGCCGCAAGGCTGCGCGCGAGATCGCCGAGGGCAAGGCTGCAAAGGTGACCTTCAAAGCGGACAATATCATTTCGTACCTTGGCAAGCACAAGGTGCGCCCCGAGAAGATCAGCGAGCGAGACTACGTTGGTGTGGTAAACGGTCTGGCCTACACCGCTGCAGGTGGCGACCTGTTGCAGATCGAGGCCTCCATTATGGAAGGCACCGGAAAGCTGGAGCTGACAGGCTCGCTTGGCGACGTGATGAAGGAATCAGCGCATATTGCGTACAGCTACGTTCGGTCTATTGCCTCCAAATTGAATATTGACCCGCAATTTTACAAAAACAACGACCTACACATTCATGTGCCGGAGGGCGCGGTGCCAAAGGACGGCCCCTCTGCCGGCGTAACGATGACCTGTGCGATTGCCAGTGCGCTTTCCGGCCTGCCGGTGCGGTGCGATATTGCCATGACGGGCGAGGTAACGCTGCGCGGCCGCGTGCTGGCCATCGGCGGCTTGAAGGAGAAGACGCTGGCGGCCTATTCTGCCGGTGTAAAAACCGTACTGATCCCTAAGGAAAACGCGCAGGATATGGACGAGATTGATCCGCAGGCGCGTGAGGGGCTGACCTTCATCCTCTGTGAGGACGTGCAGGAGGTGCTCTCTGCCGCCCTGATCGGGTACGGCGAAAAGCCTGTGATCACAAAAAAAGAAGTAGCAAAGGAAAGTGTCGTTCCGCAGCCGCTGCTGGGGAATCCGACGGCTGGCAAGCCGGTAGGCGCCGCCGCCGTTTGACATACAGATATGATGGGTAAAATCAATATTAACAACGCATCCCTGAAAATAACCGCGGGCAACCCGCGTCAGTTCCCTTCCGACGCGCGGCCGCAGATCGCGTTTTCGGGCCGCTCCAACGTCGGCAAAAGCTCTTTGATCAATTCGCTTCTTTCGCGAAAGTCGCTGGCGCGCGTCAGCTCGACGCCCGGAAAGACCATTACCGTCAATTTTTATGACGTAGATAACCAGCTTTATCTGGTCGATCTGCCCGGATACGGCTTTGCGCGCCGCTCGCCGGAGGAAAAAAAGCTTTGGTCGGCGTTGACCGACGGGTATTTTGTCAACAATCCCAACGTTGATCGCCTGCGGGCTGTCAATCAGCTGATCGACGTGCGCGTAGGCCCTACGGATGATGATATTATGATGATCAATTATCTGATTGACGCGCGTGTTCCGTTTTTTGTAACGGCCACAAAATGCGACAAGCTGAGCCCTACGGCGCTAAAAAAGACGTTAGAGGAATGGGAGAATACCGTTTTTCGCGGCACCGGCATTACTGTGATCCCGTATTCCTCCGTCACCGGTGCCGGAAGAGACAAGGTCTGGAACGAGATTTTTTCACGCATTCATTAAGAATCGAGATTGTGAATTATGTTATTCGGCAATAATATGAATATTGTAGAGATACTGCTTTGCATCCCGGCGGCCCTGATCGCGCTGACCGTGCATGAATATTGCCACGGCTACGTTGCGTATCGGCTGGGAGATCCTACCGCACGGTCTCTTGGCAGGCTGTCTCTCAACCCACTCAAGCATCTTGACCCCATTGGTGCCGTCTTAATGATCGTATGCGGCTTTGGTTATGCCAAGCCTGTTCCTATTAATCCGCGCTATTTCAAGAACCCGCGCAAGGGCATGGCGCTTACCGCTGCGGCAGGGCCGCTTGCCAATTTACTGCTGGCCTTCCTTGGCGCCCTGCTATATCGGCTGACGCTGCTTTTGTTGCCAATAGCGGGCACGGAATTTCTTTTGCGCTTCGTGCTGATTCTGGCAAGCTTTTTTGCTACCTTTCATTATCTCAATCTGAGCCTTTGCGTATTTAACATGATCCCACTTCCCCCGCTGGATGGGTCGCGCATCTTTTACATCTTTTTGCCACCCAAGCTATACTTCCGCGTTATGAAATATGAGCGGATCATTATGATCGTTTTGCTGGTCGCCTTGGGGCTTGGCGCCTTTTCCGGCTTGCTTAGTGTGATTGTGAATGCCATTTCCGGCGGTATGCTGTGGCTGATCTCTTTGCTTATTCCCTGATTTTTGTGAGGAACTATGGAAGAACTGACCTATCGGCTCGATCAATACGAGGGGCCGCTTGACCTTCTGCTTACTTTGATTGCCAAAAACAAGGTAAGCATTACCGATATTCCGATTGCCAAGATATGCGACCAGTATATGGAATATATTGAGGCAAACCAGAAAATGGATCTGGACGTTGCCAGCGAATTTATTGTCATGGCCAGCGAGCTGATGCTGATCAAAAGCCGCATGCTGCTCCCGCGCGACGAGGAAAACGATCCCGACCCGAGAGCCGAGCTGGTAGATGCCCTGTTGATCTACCAAAAGGCGAAGGAGGCAGCCGAGGAGCTGCGCCCTCTATATGCCGAATATTCCGGCCGTATGGCCAAGGATGTAGACGAGATTCCTCCCGACCGCGGTGTGCCGCTGGGGCTGAACCCGATGCTGCTTTCCCGCGCCATGAATGCCCTGCTTCTGCGCCTACGGCAGACCGAGCAGCAGCCGGAGCAGACCTTTGCACCGCTGGTAAAGGCCAAGGTGTATTCGGTAGAGGACGAGGTTGAGGGCTTGGTTGCGCGGCTGAGCGACCGCGAGGACGCTACGCTCTTCTTCTTGCTGAAGGACGCCGCAGAGCGACCGCAGCTTCTTGCTATGTTCATGGGGCTTTTAGAGTTGATCAAGATCAAGCGCGTGCTGATCTGCGACGACGAGGATGCTGAAAACGCGATCGAGGATGACGTTCGCAACGGCCTTTTACTGCGGTTCCGCATGAACCCGGATTACGATCCCACCAAAGAAACGATGGAAAGCGAATTTGACCAAGATGACAGAACAGACGATCAATAACCAGGAAGAGGTCGCAACGGAAACCGAGGCGACCGAAGAAATCGTAAAAAAAGGCCCAAAG
>JAZQVK010000116.1:0-8598 GCA_045631765.1 Eubacteriales bacterium | reverse complement strand
CTCCTTGATGGCATCTAAGAAGCCACGCAGCTTGTTGTAGAAGTTCTTGTCACCATCGCTCGGAAGCATGGGGATCTCGGTGCATACCGAGGAGCCTGCTACCTCGTGGTAGATCTTCAGCGGGCCACCGATGCTGCCGTTCCAGCATTCGGTAGAGGGAATGCGGAGAGAGCCCTTGGTACCCATGATGATGGTATCACCGGGGGTATCCAGGTGCATTGCCCAAGCAATACGGAAGTCGAGAATGATGCCGCCCTCCAGACGGATAAAGCCGGCGCCGAAATCGTCAACACCAAACAGGTCAGCATACTCAGCGGGCTTGCCCTGTGCGGTGAAGTAGTTCGGGTCCTTGCCAAAGAAGGCAGACTTGTAGCCGGTAACGGTCAGCGGCTTCGGGTAGCCGATGGCGTTAAGAACCATATCCAGCGAATAGCAGCCGATATCACCAAGAGCACCTACACCGGCGGTATTCTCTTCGATAAAGGTGGTGCCGAACGGGGTAGGGATACCCTTTCTTCTACCGCCGCCGGTCTGGATGTAGTAGATCTGGCCGAGCTCGCCGGACTGAACGATCTTCTTCACCATCTTCATATTCTCGTCGCAACGAGGCTGGAAGCCGATGGAAAGGATCTTGCCGCTCTTCTTCTCGGCGCGGCAGATCTCAACAGCCTCCTCGGTGGTTACGCACATGGGCTTTTCAAGCAGAACGTTAACGCCCTTTTCCAGCGCGTAGATGGTACATTCCGCATGCGTGCAGTTGTAGGTACAAACGCTAACGGCATCCAGCTCTTCGTTATCCAGCATCTCCTTATGAGAGGGATAGAAGTTGCAATCCTCGATGCCCCATTTCTTCATAAATTCCTCAGCCTTGCCGGGAACAAGATCAGCCGCTGCAACGATTTTGACATCAGGCATCTTCACATACTGCGACATGTGTGCGCCTGCGATCCAGCCGGTGCCGATGATACCAACGCGAAGAACACGTTTCGTATCGATCTCTTTTACTTCCTGGTTGGTTTTAAAGGCGTCCAGGCCCGCATCTCTCTTGTCTGCCATGATAACTTCCTCCTAAAATAAATTTTGGTTGATTTTTGAAGCTTGGCATGCTATAATCATTATAGTGGATGTTTATATAAATTGCAATCCATATTTTGAAAAAAACTTGCACAATTTTGACATTTTTTGCATAGCCTGCCCGCAAGAGGACAGAGAAGGTGTAGTATATGAGAAACGAGCTTGTCAGATCATCCCTTTCCACGCTGCCGGTTCATATCGGCTGTGGCTCCTTATCGTTTGAATGCCCAGTGGATTGCCCCCTGCATTATCACGATGAAATTGAGCTGCTGGCCATCATCAGTGGTGAAAAGCGTGTGTGGGTAGATGATAAGGAATATCTTCTTTCAAAGGGCGACGTTGCCTTTATCAATTCACGCGTTCCACATAGAACAGAGGATCTGCCGCCGAATATCTCTACGGTTTTGCTGCAATTTCGGCCGGATAGTTTTCATTCGGAGCCGGCCGAAAACCGTGCCCTGCGCCATCTTGCCCGCTTTGTAGACAGCGCGGGCGATAATCCGATTCGTGTTTTTCGTTGCCGCAACGGTGAAGAAGAGATTTTTCGGTATATGATGCAGATCAAGGAGGAATATGAAAGTAAAAAATCCTCTTATGAAAGCTATCTGCAAGGCTGTATCTATCTGATTTTGGGCTTTTTGTATCGTCAAGGCATGCTTTGTGATGCCGAGCAGCGCTTTCACAACAATGCGGTAGAAAAGGTCATGCCGGCGTTGCTGTTTGTAGATGACCATTACGCCGAAGACGTATCGCTTGATCGACTAAGTGAGCTTTGCGGGCTCAGCGAGGGGTATTTTTGCCGCCAATTTAAGGCGGCCACCGGTAGCACACTGGTTGAATATCTCAACTTCGTTCGCATCTACAATGCCGAAAAGCTGCTTGCACGTACCAATCGCCCTATTTTGGATATTTCCATGGAGGTCGGCTTTTCCAGCGTCTCCTACTTCAATCGCATGTTTCGTCGCTTCAAAAGCTGCTCGCCGAACAGCTATCGCCACGCACAATATTTGCGCGAGAATTAAGCGTGTGCATAAAAACCGGGATCTGATTTTTCAGATCCCGGTTTTTTCATGCCCCAAACAAGGAGTGGCGATATTTTTTAAGCAGGTGTAAAAGCAGTAGGCCAAGCAGCCCGCAGGAAAGCAGCTCGCCAATTCCCACCGTGGCCGCATAGCCCAGCAGCAGCGGTAATGTAACAGCCTCTGCCGGTAATGTGCTGTAGGCAATGACAAGCGGTATGATGGCTGTGTTCGCCGCGATCGGCGGTAGCGGCGTAAGCCAGCTATGCCGGCGTAGCGCATAGGTGCCGAGGGCACCAATCAGCGTGGCAAGGCTGCCAAATGCGATATCCCAGATCACGGCTCCGGTTAGCAGATTGGCCAGCAAGCACCCGATAAACAGGCCGGGAATAGCAGCCGGCGTGAAATAGGGAAGGATACATAGCGCCTCTGAAAAGCGCAGCTGGATCGGCTGGCTGGATAGCCCCAAAACGGCAGCAAGCCAGGTAAAAAGGACGTACAGCGCCGCCACCATGGCGGCAATCGTCAGGCTACGAAGGTGTTTGCGATACATGTTTTTTCTCCTTTAGTTTTGTTTTAGGTGAGGAAGGTCTCGAACTCACCGCGGCGTAAGCCGATGGATATTATAGCAAAAAAACGCAAAAAAGTCAAGAGAAAAAGAAAAAAGCCCTGTGACGTGTCACAGGGCTAAGCCGGCATTATCGCTCGGCTACCACCGTATCTTCCTCCGGCCGGAACAAAAGAGAAATGCACCAAATCCCTGCCAGGGCAACCAGTGTGTAGATGATTCTGGCAGCGATGGTGGCGGCTCCTCCGCAGATCCATGCAACAACGTCGAAAGAAAACAGGCCTATGCTGCCCCAGTTTAACGTGCCAATGATGGCGATTGCTAAGGCGATCTTGTCGATGATCATATGAGATACCTCTTTCTTTTTTCAAAAACGGAACGCTTCCGCTCGATGTTTAGTATGGCACGTGGGCGGAAGATTATGCCTTACTTTTTTAAATACCCATCCGGGTAAAAATTTCTTGCTTCAAAATGCGCTTTCAGCTTGGAAAGCGCGCGTTTTTCAATGCGGCTGACGTATGAGCGCGAAATGCCAAGCATCTTGGCCACCTCGCGCTGTGCCTTGGGTGGCTTGCCGGTTAACCCATAGCGCAAAATCAATATTTGCTGCTCCCGTTCGGAAAGAGTGTCCTTGATCAAGCGAAAGGCGTATTGGCTGTGCAGCTTCACGTCCAGATCGTCCGCAATCGTGTCATCGCTGCTGATAATGTCAATATAGGTCAGCGGGTTTCCATCACGATCTATATCGATCGTTTCGTTGATAGAGACCTCGCAGGCCAGCTTCTTTTGTGAGCGAAAAAACATTAAGATCTCATTTTGAATACATTTGGCCGCATAGGTGGCAAAGCGCGCGCCGTTTTCCGAATCAAAGGAATCGATCGCCTTGATCAACCCCAGGCTGCCGATCGAGATCAGGTCATCCGGTGAACGGTAGGAGGTGTAGTATTTTCTGACGATATGGGCTACCAAGCGTAAATTATGCTCGATCAACTTTGCGCGCGCTGCGCGGTCACCCTGCCGCATTTTGGCAAACAGACCGCGCTCCTCGGCCGCCGGCAAGGGCGGGGGAAAACTTTGGGTGCTACCAATTCCTAAAAGCAGGCACAGAAAGTTCATAGCGATCGAAGAGAGATTCCCAAACATGATATCACACTCCTTTGAAAAAGAAAAATCCGCATTCATGCGTAATACATGATATGCGGATATAGCTTGTATTTTTGATGAAAAAGTGTTTTTTGTTGCGTTAAAGGATAAAATAACCGGCATCCTTTTTGTAATGGATTTTGCGCATGCCAATGCCAAGCATAATAGTTTTGTTTAGCCGTGAAAATTGTGTATGCACGTTAGAGGGCTGTGGTAGCCTGGCCGGGTTAAAGCAAGCTAAGCGCAGATCCTCAACGGTGGCAGCGCGTGGCGCTCGGAATAACAGATACCGCGTCAGCATGACCTGCTCGTGTGTGGCAGGTAGCCGTTCACCACAAAGACAAACGTAATGCGTGCCGGCAATAGCACGAACGCAATCGTAGATCATGTCGCGCACGTTGATGCCGGTTTTCTTTTCATACAGATCATACATGGTATTGGCAAAGCGTGCGGTGGTAACGTTATCTTCAAATACGGCATCGGCCAGCTGTAGATACTGATAGTAGTTTCCAAGCGGTGGTCGATACATGATGGCTAGGGGAACTTGGTTGAAGCAGCTGCGCAGCTTGCTGCAAACGGCAGGCAGGTCGTCTATATATTCCGGCCGCATGATCAAGGTTGCGTGCACCGGCTTAAAGATCATCTTGTCAATCTCGTCCGTCCGGCAGGCAAGGCTGTGCAGGCCCATGCGAAAAAACATGCACCGATCCTCTAAAACGGCATCCGGCTCGTTATCGATCAATAGTATCATAGCATTTCCTCGTTGTCAGCTTTAGTAATGTTATTATAACATATCCGCTCGTGTTTGAAAAGTCTTTTTCTTGACAAGTCCACGTGCTTTTGCTATAATAAAGAAAAGAGAAAAGGAGTACCGATATGCAGACAGCTTTGATCACAGGTGGCTCTCGCGGAATTGGCGCAGAGCTGGTGCGTCGCTTTTCGGCAGGCGGCTATACGGTGGCATTCGTTTATCACCGCTCACACGAGGCGGCCAAGCAGCTTGCCAACGAATGCGGCGCTCTGCCCATCTGTGCCGATCTGGCACGCAAGGACGAGGTGGTGCGCGCCGTGCAAGAGGCGAAAGCGCAGCTTGGGCATATCGACGTGCTGATCAACAATGCGGCAATCGCCGGGTTTTCGCTGTTTACCGATATCAGCGATGCCGAATGGGAGCGCTTTCTTGCCGTTAATCTCAGCGCTGCCTTTTACGCCTCGCGGTCTGCTTTGCCGGATATGATCGCGCGTAAGGCAGGCTCCATTATCAATATTTCTTCTATGTGGGGGCAGGTAGGTGCCTCCTGCGAGGTGCATTATTCGACCACTAAGGCGGGGCTGATTGGGTTGACCAAGGCTTTGGCTAAGGAGGTAGGCCCCTCCGGCGTTCGTGTGAATTGCATTGCCCCGGGCGTGATCGAAACAGACATGATCGGCGCTTTGACAGAGGAGACCCGCGCTGCACTGCGCGAGGAAACGCCGCTTGGCCGCCTTGGTACGTCGGCTGAGGTTGCCTCTGCTGCCTTTTTCCTGGCAAGCAGCGAAGCAGGCTTTATCACCGGGCAGGTGCTTGGTGTAAACGGCGGCTTCGTTATTTGAAAAATATTGGGAAATTTACACTTTAGTCTTGAAAACAGCTTTGTTTTTTGGTATAATAATGTATAGTTTGTTACCGAGTGCCGGATGAGGCCATACTAACCGGGGGAGTAGCGGGTCCTTGTACCTGAAATCCGCTGTAGCAGGGGCTAATTCCGTTTTTGAGGGCATCGGCCGGCTTGTCTGTGCCGTATGCAGCCGCGTTGAAGAATGGGTCTTACGCAATTTGATGCCGTGAACCATGTCAGGTGGGGAACCAAGCAGCATTAAGCGGAAGTTTGGATGTGCCGTAGGGGTGCCTGTTCCGAGCGGTTGGTACGGTCAACGGGGTTGTCCGTTTGTTCGATCTTACGGTGTATGGTCTTATCCGGCATCCGGTAATTTACCTTGTTAGCGGGTACGCACAGGGCATCGCCCGTTTTGCGATCCGCTTTTTTTCAAAGAAGGGAGAGGGCATTTTCATGTATCGCGCTTTATATCGTAAATGGCGCCCGCGTGATTTTGATGACGTTTGCGGGCAGGAGCAGGTAACAGATATTTTGAAATATGAGGTTGCTAATAAAAAGACCTCGCACGCCTATCTGTTTTGCGGCTCGCGCGGTACGGGTAAAACCTCCTGCGCAAAGATCTTGGCCAAGGCTGTTAACTGTGAAAATCCGCAAAACGGCAACCCCTGCAACCGTTGCGCTGCCTGTATGGCCATTGATGCCGGTACGGCAACTGACGTTATTGAAATGGATGCCGCCAGCAACACCGGCGTTGACCACGTTCGCGATATTAAGGATGAGATCGTATTTCTCCCAGCAGAGCTGTCCTACCGCGTTTATATTATAGACGAGGTGCATATGATGTCGGGTAGCGCCTTTAATGCGCTGCTGAAAACGCTGGAGGAGCCGCCGGCGCACGTTGTGTTCATTCTGGCTACTACCGAGCTGCAAAAGCTGCCCAGCACCATCGTATCCCGCTGTCAGCGGTTTGATTTTCGCCGTTTAGCTTCCTCCGTGATCGTTGATCGGCTTGGCAAAATCGCCACCGAGGAGGGCATCGCGTTAGAGGAAAACGGCGCACGCCTATTGGCACGTATGGCGCTTGGTGGCATGCGTGATGCTATCAGCCTGTTTGAGCTTTGCGCCGGTATGAATCGCACGGTAGACGAGGCACTGGTGACCGAGGTGCTTGGTGCCGGGAACCGTGCCGTTGTTGAGCGTATCGTAGGTGCCGTTGCTACGCGCGATTACGCGCTGCTCTATAAGACCGTGGCCGAGGAAGCCATGTCCTCGCGCGACCTTTTGTCGCTCTGCCGCGATTTATTAGACTGTTATCGTGATCTGCTGGTGGTAAAGGCCGCCAAGCACGCGCAAGAATATCTGGATCTTACAGACGTAGAGCTGGAAAGATTGCAAAAGCTGGCCGCCAATTTTCAGCCGGCCATGCTGCTGTATCACAGCCGCCTGTTAGAGGAGGCGCTTGCCGATATGCAGCGCACCGATCTACCACGTCGAACGGTGCTGGAATTAACGCTTACCCGTATGTGCGAGCCTAAGCTTTCCGCTACGCCGGAAAGTCTGCTTGCGCGTATTGAGAGCTTAGAGGAAAAGCTTTCCCACCTGCAATACGGTGGTGCTATCGTTGCCAACAAAGCCCGTTCCGCGGTGAACGATGATAAAAAAGAAGAAAAAACCGAGGCAGACCCAAAAGATGCCTCCACGGAACAAGCAAAGGTAACGCCGCAAGCTGCTACGGGCTCTACGTACCGCCAGATTGCCGGCTGGAGCGAGATCGTAGAAAAGGTATCAAAAACCAGGCCCAGCCTGCACGGCTTCTTGGATACGGCAAAGGCATACCGCTCTGCGGATGGCAAGATCTATTTGCTTCGCGTTAGCAGCGATTTTTGTGCCCGTATGCTAAAGCGCCCCGAGACAGAAGAGGCGCTGAAGCTGGCGATCGCCGAGGAAGAGGAGCGTGACGTTTCTGCTTGTACCCTGATTATCGAAGGGGCAGAAAACACGGCGGGCTACAACCTGATAGATGAGATTGCCGAGGCACTCGGCTCAAATACGTAATTAAAAACGGAACATAAAGGAGAGCAGATCAATGAAAGTCAGAATTCCGCAGAGCGGCGGCCCCTCGAACATGGCGGGCATGCTGAAGCAGGCTCAGAAAATGCAAGAGGATATGGCAGCCAAGCAGGCAGAGCTGGAGGAGGCAACCTACGAGGTTTCTGCCGGTGGCGGCATGGTTACCGTTCGCATCAACGGCAAGAAGGAGATCCTTGCATTAGACGTGAAGCCGGATATCGTAGACCCTGACGATATTGAAACGATGACGGATATTATTACGGCTGCCGTGAACGAGGCAATTCGCAAGGTAGAGGACACCGCAAACGAGGAAATGGCAAAAATAACCGGGCAGATGGCTATTCCCGGTATGCCCGGCATATTCTGATATGGCAGATTTTGTTGCGCCGCTGCAGGAGCTTGTAGATCAATTCCGGCGTTTGCCGGGCATTGGCGGTAAAACGGCCGTTCGCCTTGCCTTCTCGGTGATGGAATTTACCGATGAAGAGGCGGCCGCCTTTGCTTCCGCTATTTTGCATGCCAAGCAGGATATTCATCTATGCTCGTCCTGCTGTAATATTTCTACCGATAGCCTGTGCGATATCTGCGCAGACGATGGGCGAGACAGAAGCGTGATCTGTGTGGTCGAGGATGCCAAAGCCGTGCTGGCTATGGAGCGTGTGCATGATTACCGCGGCACCTATCACGTGCTTGGTGGCGTGCTTTCGCCTATGAATGGCATAGGGCCGGAGCGCTTGCACATCCGTGAGCTGCTCAGCCGCCTGTCTGACGATAGCGTGCAAGAGGTCATCGTTGCTACTAACCCTACCGTAGAGGGGGAGGCAACTGCCATGTATATTTCCCGTCTGCTGAAGCCTATGAATATTACTGTCAGCCGCTTGGCTTACGGCATTCCCGTTGGTGGTGACTTGGAATACGCCGATGAGGTAACGCTTCATCGCGCGCTGGAGGGCCGCCGCCCGATATAAAAAAGAAAACGCCCGTGCACGGCGACCTGCGATAAAGCAGGTCTGCCGAACGATGCTTGCCCTTACGGGCAAGTGATGTCGGCTTCGCCTAATGATGTAGCCTACGGCAATGATGTTGTGCCTTCGGCACAGTGGGCAAGCATCACATCATTGCGACC